>NZ_LHCF01000005.1 GCF_001277135.1 Candidatus Phytoplasma pruni | reverse complement strand
TTTTCTTTTCATTTTGCATATGAATTTTTAACTTTTTTACCTAACTTATATAGCGAAGGGGTCAAATATTAGAAAAAATATCTTTTGAAACTAACAAATTATGAAAAAAACATTAGACATTTTTTTCTCTAATCAGAATATGTTTTGTTGGTTTGAAAAGATAGGAAATTATCACTTAATTTTAAGTTTTAAAGAACAATTTTAAAGACAAAAGTTATCTAAAAAAACGTGGAACACCTCATAATTTTTTTAATAATTTAACTTTTTAAATTATGAAAAAAATTATTATACACAAAAAAACAAATATTTGGCAGTTTAAAATGAATTTTATCAAAAAGAAAATATTTTCGTAAGGTGTGAATATTTTAGACGAAGAAATAAAAAGCCGATAAATAAGGTTATTAAATAATAAAATTTATAAGAGGCAAATATCGACTACTATTTTGATTGTTCTCAAAATATTATTCCTTTCTTAACTTTTTTAAAAAAAATTTTTAAAAAAGACCTTCTAAAAGGTCTTTTTTAATTAGATAATAAATATCATTGAATAAATTTTATTTTCTTACTGCGCCTGTTTTAACAGCTGCTTCTCCAACCGCTTTAGAGATAGAAGCAACAATTTGTTCGTTGAACACGCCAGGGATAATATTATTTTCGTTTAATTCGTTAACAGGAATAACACTAGCTAAAGCGTAAACCGCAGCTACCTTCATCTCTTCGTTAATCTGAGTCGCTTTATAATCAAGAGCTCCTCTAAATACACCAGGAAAAGCTAAACAGTTATTAACTTGGTTAGGGTAATCGGATCTACCAGTAGCGATAATTCTTGCTCCACCTTTTTTAGCTTCTTCAGGTAAAATTTCCGGATTTGGGTTTGCTAAAGCAAAAACAATAGCATCTTTAGCCATAGTGGAAACCATTTCACTATTAAGAATATTAGGTCCAGAAACGCCAATAAAAACGTCCTTATTTTTAATAACATCACTTAAAGCGCCGTCTTCTTGGTTTTTATTAGTTAATAAAGACATTTTCTTTTGTTCTTGGTTAGTCCAATCGCTATCACGAAGGATAACACCTTTTTTATCGTATAAAACAATGTCTTTAACTTTTAAGTTTAGCAACATTTTAGCTACCGCAACGCCAGCTGAACCTGTACCACAAATTACCACTCTAATGTCTTCTAATTTTTTATTAACCACTCTTAAAGCATTAATTAAACCAGAAGCTACAACGATAGCTGTTCCGTGTTGATCATCATGCAAAACAGGAATAGATAATTTCGCTTTTAAAGCTTCTTCAATTTGAAAACATTCAGGCGCTTTAATATCTTCTAAATTAATCGCTCCAAAAACATCAGAAATTTTAGCAATAATATTTACTATTTCTTCAGGATCTTTGGAATCTATAGCGATCGGAAAAGAGTCTATATCGGCGAATCTTTTAAATAAAATAGATTTTCCTTCCATTACTGGAATAGAAGCTTTAGATCCGATATCTCCTAAGCCTAAAACAGCCGTACCGTTAGTAATAACAGCTACTGTGTTAGATTTCATGGTGTATTTATAAAGGTCTTCGGAGTTTTGTTGAATCTTACGACAAGGTTCAGATACTCCAGGAGTATATACTAAAGATAAATCATCAAAATTATTAACTTCTGTTTTAATTTTAGCAGCCAATTTACCTTTGTGTTTTTCGTGCAAAAGTAAAGATTTTTGATTTGTGTCCATAATTTTTTCTTATAAAGTTAATTTTTATTCTAAAACAATGTTTTTTAATTGATTAGATGAAAACAAAAAAAGAAAGAAAGTTTGCTAAAATAATTTTTTTAAAAATAAATCTTTTTCCCTTATTCTGTAAACGCATATTTTTTTTAATAAACATTTTTTAAAATTTAAAAAACAACAATTATAAAATCACCTCTTTTTTCCATTTTAATTTAAATTAAAAAAACAACCGCTTTTATTATAAACCTTTTATGAAAGAAAAATTAAAAAATCCATCTGAATTTTAATAAATTAAAATTAGTTATTAAGCAAGAAGTTAAAAAGAGAGATGGATTTATTTCCTAAATAATAGGTGCTTAACAGCGTTTGCCACCGTTTCTTATGGTAAAGAAAAAACCGCTCTTATGAGTGGTTTGAAAAAACTTGGAAGAAAGAAAAGCATCATAAAAGAGCGATAAAAAAGTTTATGATTATTTTTTTGATAATAGTGTTAATTTATTTCTTTTCGTAATAATTAGCCACTAATTGGTTTAAAAGACGAACGCCAAAACCAGTGGCCCAACTGTTGTTAACTGTGCTAACTTTATCGTTAAAAGCTACACCCGCAATATCAATATGAGCCCAAGGAGTATCTTCACCCACAAAACGTTTTAAAAATTGAGCAGCTGTGATTGAACCTGCTAATCTGCCTGAAGAATTTCTCATATCAGCAAATTTACTATCAATTAAACGGTCGTATTCTTCAGAAAGGGGCATTAACCATAATTTTTCGCCAGTTATTTGTCCGGAGGCAAGTAATTTTTGCGCTAAATCATCATTATTAGAGAATAAACCAGCATGTTCTCCCCCTAAAGCAACCATAATAGCACCTGTTAAAGTAGCTAAATCAACGATTAATTGAGGTTTTACATGAATTTTAGTATAATAAAGAGCATCAGCCAATACCATTCTTCCTTCCGCATCAGTAGTGATCACCTCAATAGTTTGACCGGACATAGAAGTAACAATATCGCCAGGTCTTTGAGCTTTACCGCTTGGCATATTTTCCACTAAACCAACTACTGCGACAACATTAACTTGCGCTTTGCGAGCGGCTAAAGTATGCATTAAGCCTACTACTATAGCAGCTCCGCCCATATCGCCTTTCATATCTTCCATACCACCAGAAGGTTTAATGGAAATACCACCGGAATCAAAAACTACCCCTTTGCCTACAAAAGATAGAGGAGCTTCTTGAGAAGAAGAACCTTGCCATTTCATAATAGCTAAATAAGGAGGACAATCAGAACCTTGAGCTACCGCTAAAAGAGAATTCATCCCTAACTGAGCCATTTGTTTTTTATCTAAAAAATCTACTTCAACGCCCATTTTATTTAATTTTTTAATACGAGAGACAAATTCATCTGTTCCTAAAACGTTAGCTGGTTCATTCACTAAATCACGAGCTACATTAGAACCTTGGACTACTGCTTCCACCTTATGAAATTCTTTTTGGCAAACAGACGCTTCTTTCGTCACCACTACAACCGATAAATCATTATATATTTCAGAAAAGTCTTTTTTTGGTTTTGTATGATAACGATCAAAAGTATAACTTTTTAACATCATCTCTAAAATGTAATCCATTACCACTTGGAAGGAAGAAGAGTGGTTTTCAAAATCTGTTAAAACAACTACTTCTTTAACGTTTTTCAAAGCAAATAAAGTCGCTCTTCCTGCTTTCTTCCAAGCTTCATTCTTTTCTGGGTTTTTACCTAAACCTACTACTAATAAACGAGAAAATAAATAACCTTCAGGATGAACTAATTTTAAAACAGAACCTGCTTTGCCTTTAAATTGTTCTGTTTGACATGCTCTTTCCACTTGTCCTTGAAAATCGATAACATTAACGCCGGAAACATTTTGTTTTTCATCTTCTAATTTTAAAACCACTACTGTGCTTTTTTTATTAAAAGACTTTAATTCTGATAAAAATGATACTTTCATATTAATACGATACCCTTCTTATTGTTAAAATATTTATATCAATAAAATAATTTAATTAATCAAACAAATAAATTCAAAATTAATTATTATTTATGATTAAATTATATAACATTTATAAATAACATAACGATATTAATCAAAAAATTATTATCTTATCAAAAAAAAGATAAGATAAAACTTTTTATCCCTCTTCGCTTCGTTTCTTATATTATTAGCAAAAAAGCTTGCAAAACAAACGTATAATAAAATATATCTGAAAAATTTGGATTAAATTATGAAAAAAGGGTTTATTCTTAAAAATCAAAGGAGCGAAAAATATGAATAAATTAGAAAATTTAAGTAATAATATGTATAATAAAATTCATAAAAATTTATACTTTTTCAAAGAAAATTAGCAAAAAATATACGCTTTTTTTATTTAAAAAGAAATTTAATATGACAGAATTGCAATGGATTTATGACAAACATGGTTTTGATAGACAAGAAACACACATTTCCAAATGCGAACATCGTGGGACCAAAATATCTAATAAAAATTTGCGTTGTTCCTTTTTTTAGACAACTTTTGTCTCTAAAATTGTTCTATCGCGAAGATTCTTACCTTCTGATTTTGCCATCATTTTAAACAAAACTTCACTTACCATCATCTTTTTTAAATCTTCTTTTAAAACTTTTATTTTATCTTCTTAAGTGGGTTTTTATTGATTATTATCATTTATTCTAGAATTTTGTCTGTTTGTAGAACTCTTAGTATCTGCAAAAGCCTTTAAAGGTCCTTTTGATAACACTAAAAAAATAAACTTAATAACAAAATACGAGTGTATGTTTTTATCAAGTTTAATGGTTTTTTTCTAAAACGCTTATTTGGTATAGAATATTTTTTTCTCCTTTAAATAAACTATATAAAAAATTATATCCTTTTGAATTTAATTATTTTTTTAACCAATAAATCAACAAAAATTTTTTTCACTTTTTTTCCTGAAGAGGACTGTTTTTCTTTCTTAAAAGAAAAAAACATGCTTTTTTTAAAGAAATATTATGATATAATTAGTAAACATTATATATAATATTTATATTGAAACAAGATAAAAATTAATTTTAAAAATTTATGAAAAATAAAGGATTTAAAAGGTTATTTTATGAACCCAAACATTATTGAATTTAAAAAAAAATTAACGACTTTAGAGGATCAAATTAAAACAGATATTAGAGCTATTAACGATATTAAACAGTTATGCCAAGCCGAAATAGAATATATTGGTAAAAACGGTCAAATAGCCACTTTATTGAAGGAATTAAGAAATTACTCTTTAGAAGAAAAAAAAGCCATCGGGAAAACTATTAATCTTTTAAAACAAGAAATAAACACTTTATTTCAAGAAAAAAGCTATGTTTTAGAACAAGAACAATTAAACCAACAATTAAAAGGAGAAGAAACGGATATTTCCTTACCTTCTTTCCAATTGCCAATCGGAACCATTCATCCTTTAAATAAAATCCTAGAACAAGCGGAAGACTTTTTTTTAGGCATGGGTTATTCTATTTATGATGGTAAAGAAATTGTGAGTGATTTGTATAATTTTGAATTAATGAATATTGGTAAAGAACATCCAGCGAGAGACATGCAGGATTCTTTTTATTTAAATATTAACCCTCAATCTCTCTTAAGAACCCACACTTCTTCTGTCCAAATTCAAGCTATGTTAGCGAGTAATTCGCAACCTTTAAAAATTATCTCTTATGGCAATGTTTTCCGTAGAGATAAAGATGATGCGACTCATAGTCATCAATTTACCCAATTAGAGGGCTTCGTGATTGATCAACACACTACTTTAATGGATTTAAAACAAACTATTATTATGTTTATGCAACACATTTTCGGTCTAGAACAGAAATTATTATTCCGCCCTTCTTATTTCCCTTTTACTAATCCTAGTTTAGAAGTTGATCTAATTATCGAACAAAAAGGCGAAAAAGACGTTTATTTAGAAGTTATGGGAGCAGGGCTGATTCATCCCGAAATTTTAAAAAACGGTGGTTTTGATCCAGAAATTTTCCAAGGTTTCGCTTTTGGGATCGGCATCGAAAGAATCACAATGTTAAAATACAGCATTAAAGATATTCGTCATTTTTATAATAACGATATGCGTTTTTTAAAACAATTCGGTAAATAGTTTTTACCATCTTTTTTTTATTCAAATCATCTACTAACAAGGAGTTATCTTATGATAATTAACGAAAATATCTTAAAAAAATATATTTTCCCACTGCCTAATGATTTAAAAGATTTAGTCAATAACCATATTATTGAAGTTGAAGCTGCAGACCTTATTAACCCTAACAAAGAGTTAATTATAGGGGAAATAGTACAATTTGAAAAAATACCTCAAACAGCTAAACTTAATTTAGTGCAAGTTGATATTGGTAAGGAAGTTTTATCTATTGTTTGTGGAGCTTCTAATTTAGCGGTCAATAAAAAAGTAGTAGTAATCCAAAGTGGATCTTATTTAGATGCTATTAAAACGACTATTGAGAAAAAAACCCTTTGCGGGGTCGAATCTAACGGTATGATTTGTTCCGCTGAAGAAATCGGTTTAAATCTGAAATATTTAACAGACCAAGAAAACACCGAAGAGGGGATTTTACTTTTAGGCGATGACGCTCAAGTAGGACAATCAGCTCTAGAATATCTTCAATTACAAGGTTCTTTTGTGGAATTATCTTTAACTCCTAATAAAGCGGATTTATTGTCTCATATTGGTTTTGCGAAAGATTTAGCCGCTATTTCTACGCCCAAACAACCTCTTAAATTTATCGCCCCTTCTTATGAACCTATTCAAGAAGAACAAGAAGTTAACCCTTTTCAAGTGAAAATCAATAACGATCATTGTTGGGAATATAATCTACGTTATTTAACGGATGTAAAAGTGACTACTAGCCCTTTATGGTTAAGAAATATTTTAAATACCAGTCATATTAAACCGGTTAATAATGTAGTGGATATTATGAACCTAGTTATGATCGAATATGGCATTCCTATCATCGCTTTTGATGCTAGTGATTTAAAAAAACCCACTATTGAAATTAATCAAGCTCTTTCAGGACAAAAAGTGGTTGATGCTGAGAAGAACGAATATCTTTTAAACGAAGAAGATATAGTGATTACCAACAATAAAAAAGTTATTTCAGTAGCGGGAATAATTAATGCCGCTGAATACAACATTAATCACCAAACACGAGAAATAATTCTTTCCACAACTGCTTTCCAAACAGAAAATGTTTTTCAAACGAGTAAAAAGTTAAATATTCAAAATGAAAACGCTTTACGTTTTAAAAGAGGGATTGATCAAGCGTTATTAAAAGAAGCTTTAGATAAAGCGACTTCTTTATTACAAGAATTAACTTCAGTTAAAGTAAACCAAAAAATGGTCTCTTCTCGTCTGAACACACGTCAAAACCCTGTTTTAACTTTCTCTTTAGAAAAGATTAATAAAAAAACTGGGATTAATTTTTCCTCCCCAGAAGTCATAGATATTTTAACTAAATTAGATTACCAAATTAAAACTTCAGAAAATAACGTTTTTCAAGTGGTTGGTCCATCTAGACGTTATGATGCGAAATTTTATGAAGATGTTATCTCTGATTTAATTCGTATTCATGGTTATAATGATATGGGCGTTTCAGAACAAAGCCAATATAAAACTATTGGTTTAAGAACTAACCGTCAACAAGGTTTATATAAATTAAGAAATTTATTAGCTAATTTAGGTTTTATGGAAGTAAAAACTTATAGCTTATTAAACGAAACTCTTTTTAAAATATTTTCTGATAGTCAAGAGTATGTTTCAGTAACTAAACCTATCTCGAAAGAAAAAACCATTTTAAGACAAAATTTAGCCGCTAATATGATAGAAGTCTTAAGTTTCAATCAAAAAAATAATATCCTAAATAACGCTTTTTTTGAAATTGGTAAAGCTTATTATGCCGACCGAGAAATCATGCATTTATCTTTAGGTTTAAGTGGGTTATTTTTCAATTCCGGTTGGTTGAAACAAGATATCGAAAGTTCTTTTTTTGTGTTAAAAGGGGTCTTGGAAAGAATTCAACTCTTTTTAAACATAGATTTAAAGTTAGTAAAAACTAAGGAATATGCGAACCTTCACCCTGGTAGACAAGCTAATATTGTCCTAGATAACGAAAAAATTGGTTTTATTGGCGAGATACACCCCAATGTTAATAACGCTTATCATCTGAAAAAAAGTTTCCTTTTAGATATCACTTTAAAAGATAGCTTTTTTGATGAACCAAAACCTATCGTTTTTCAAAATATTAATAAATTCCCTTCTATCACTAGAGATTTAAGTTTTTTAATTAACCAAAATTACACTTTTGAAGAAGTATCTTTATTTTTACAACAAGAAGTATCAGATATTTTAGTCAAATACGAACTTTTAGATCTTTATCAAAATAAAGATTTATCGACTGATAAATATTCCTTATCTTTCAGGTTTACTTTTAAAGACGCTCAACAAAGTTTACAAAAAAACAATGTTGAAGAAATAATGACTAAAATAGAAGATAAATTAAAACAATCGTTTCAAGTCCAAATCAGATAAGGTGGTTCATTTTTTTGCGCAAAGGAATTATAATTGAATTTTTAGCTAAAGATTATGTTATTGTCGATCTAGAAACTGAAAAAAAAATTCATGCCCAAGTTAAAGGGAAAATACAAAATATTAAAAATAATTATGATACTGCGGATTATTCCAAAATAAAAGTGGGCGATATAGTCATGTTTGAACGTAAAAAAAACCAATTTTTAATTGATAGCATTGTTCCCCGTACTAACGAATTGCAAAGACCTAGTATCGCTAATATCAACCAAGTCTTTTTAGTCTTTTCTTTGGTAAATCCGAAGTTTCAATTTAAATTATTAGATAAATTTTTAATTATTTTGCAAAGATTCCGTTTAAAAATAATTTTAATTTTTACTAAAACAGATTTAGTGGAACCATCCAAAATAGATCTTTTAAAAGAGAAAATATCTTATTATGAAAAATTTTATCAGGTTTTTTATGTTACTAAAACTAATAAAGAGGGTTTAGATGTTTTATACCCTCTTTTCAAACAGCAAGTCACCATTTTAGCCGGACAAACCGGAGTAGGTAAATCTACTTTATTAAATTCTTTAACTTCGCTTAATTTAAAAACTCAAGAAGTTTCTAAACATTTAAGCAGAGGGAAGCATACTACCAAAAACTCGAAATTGTTTTTTTTCCATGAAGGATATATAGCGGATACTCCTGGTTTTTCGAAACTAGATTTATCAGAAATTAAAGCTGAAGAAATTAAAAATTTTTATAATGATTTTGTCCTTTTATCTGAAGAATGTTTTTTTGGTTATAGTTGTTTACATATTAATGAGAACAAATGTAAAGTCAAAGAAGCGGTAAAAAATAGTTCTATTCCTCTAAAAAGATATAATAATTACCTTTCTTTTGTAGAAGAAATTAAAAACAAAAGAACCAAATTTCAACATAAAACATGATAATTTTCGAATTTTACCTTTCTTTTAACCATAAAGATTAAAATAAAGGTAAAATAATATCAGAAACTCATTTTTTAAAGAAGAAAGTTGTTTATTGATATGAATTTTGATAAAATTAACCAAAGACAAAAAAAAATACGTAATTTTTCTATTATCGCTCATATAGACCATGGAAAATCAACTTTAGCGGATAGAATTTTAGAAATAACTAATACCATTGAAAAAAAGGTCCATGAAATCTCAATATTTAGATTCGATGGATTTAGAACAAGAACGCGGTATTACTATTAAATTAAATTCAGTGGAAATTCTTTATCAAGCGAAAGATGGGGAAGAATATATTATGCATTTAATTGACACCCCAGGACACGTGGACTTTAGTTATGAAGTTTCACGTGCTTTAGCCGCTTGTGAAGGGGTTTTATTAATAATAGACGCTTCGCAAGGAATTCAATCCCAAACCTTATCCAACGTTTATTTAGCTTTAGAAAATAATTTAACCATTATTCCGGTTTTAAATAAAGTAGATTTGCCCAACGCTGATGTAGAAAAAACTAAATTAGCTATTCAAGATACGTTAGGACTAGATACGAATGCTATTATTTCCGCTAGTGGTAAAACTGGTTTAGGAGTGGCGGAAATTTTAGAACAAATCATTACTAACATCAAACCGCCTCAAGGGGATGCTGCTAAACCTTTACAAGCCTTAATTTTCGATTCCGCTTTTAACACTTTTAAAGGAGTTATTCCTTATATTAGGATTATTAACGGCATAGTTAAAAAAGGCGATAAAATCAGTTTTATGGCAAGTAAAACTGTTTATGAAGTGATTGAAGTAGGTATTTTTAACCCTCATCCTTTTAAAAAAGATTTTTTAGCAGCAGGCGATGTAGGTTATCTAACTGCTTTTATTAAAAATATGGACGCTGTAAGAGTGGGCGATACCATTACTTTGCAAAAACACAATAATGTAGAAGCTTTACCGGGTTATCGTCAAATCAATCCTGTAGTTTTTTGTGGACTTTATCCAGCGGATACAAGTAAATACGAAAGTCTAAAAGAAGCTTTACAAAAATTAAAATTAAACGATTCTTCTTTACTTTATGAAAAAGAAAATTCTAATGTTTTAGGTTCTGGTTTTAGGATTGGTTTTTTAGGTCTTTTACATATGGAAATTACCCAAGAAAGAATTGTTAGAGAATTCGGTATCGAAGTAATTATTACCGCTCCTTCGGTAATTTTTCATGTTTTTACTAAACAAAATAAAAAAATTATTATTGATAATTTAAACAAATGGCCTAATAACCAATCTATCGAAAGAGTAGAAGAGCCTTATATTAACGCTTTTATCACTTGTCCGGAAATGTATATTGGAGCAGTCATGGAGATTTCTCAAAATAAGAGAGGCCAATTAGAGAATATTCAATATTTAAACGATCAAAGGGTAACTCTGAATTATCTATTGCCTCTTTCCGAAGTAATTTATAATTATTTTGATAAATTAAAATCCGCGACTAAAGGTTATGCATCTTTTGATTATCAATTAGATAATTATCGCCCTAGTAAATTGAAAAAAATGGATATTTTATTAAATTCTGAAGTAGTGGAAGCGTTGTCTTTTATCGTACATGAAGATTTCGCTTATAACAGAGGTAAAGCTATTTGTCAAACTTTAAAAACCATGATTCCCAAACAAATGTTTGAAATTACAATCCAAGCGGCTTTAGGGAAAAAAATTATCACCAGAGAAACGATTAAATCGATGCGTAAAAACGTGATTGATAAATGTTATGGTGGTGATGTTACTAGGAAGAAAAAACTTCTTTCCAAACAAAAAGAAGGTAAAAAGAAAATGAAAACAATAGGAAGAGTTAAATTACCTCAAAAAGCCTTTTTAGCTATTCTTTCGGCCAACGACAATTAAGATTTAAATTGTCTTAATAGCTTAAAAAGCCTAAAGGTGATTTAATTTGTTCACAAGAGGTTAAAAAACATGAGCAATTTAATCGAATTAAAAAACATTAATAAAGTCATCGATAGTCAAATTATTTTAAAAGATATTAACTTAGAAATCAAAACTAATGAATTTGTGACTTTATTAGGCCCTTCAGGATGCGGAAAAACCACTATTTTAAAAATTATCGGTGGTTTTGATGATTTTAGTAGTGGAGATATTCTTTTCAACAATCAAAGCATTGTTGATGTGCCGCCGCATAAAAGATTAATTAACACTGTCTTTCAAAAATACGCTTTATTTCCTCATTTAAATGTTTTAGAAAATATCGCTTTTGGTTTAAAAATAAAAGATTTAAATTATGAAACTAACAAAAAAATCAAAGCTTTAAAGATTAAAACTCAACAAGAGATGAACGCTTTAATTGAAGCTTATCAAGAAAAAATAATGGCTAAAACCGCCTCTAAAAAGACTTGGTTACAACGCTGGTTCAAGGTGGGTTTTGCGCCAGACATCAAAGCATTAAACCAAGAGTTAAAAGAAAAAATAAAACTGATTAATCAAGAACACCAAAAAAAATTAACTCTTTTAAAAAAAGACCTTTTAACTTATAAAGAAAAAGACGCTTTTATCAAAAAGACTGTTTTGCATTATTTAAAATTAGTTGGTTTAAAGGGGTTTGAAAATAGAGATATTAACCGTTTATCAGGTGGTCAACAACAAAGAGTCGCTATCGCGAGAGCTTTGATTAATAAACCCAAAGTCTTATTGTTAGACGAACCTTTAGCGGCTCTGGATTTAAAATTAAGACAAGAAATGCAATACGAACTAAAAGAAATTCAAAGAAATTCTGGAATTACTTTTATTTTTGTGACACACGACCAAGAAGAAGCTTTGGCTTTAAGTGATAAAATCGTAGTTTTAAAACAAGGCGAAATTCAACAAATTGGCACTCCCCAAGATATTTATAACGAACCAGCTAATAAATTTATCGCCCAATTTATCGGGGAATCTAATTTAATTCCTGGAGTGATGAAAAAAGATTTTTTAGTGTGGTTTGATGATAAAGAATTTGTTTGTGTAGATCGTGGTTTTGATGAAAATCAAAAAGTAGATGTAGTGATTCGTCCGGAAGATATTGATATTATTAAATGGGAAGATGGTTTAATCCAAGGGGTAGTCCAATCTGTTTTATTTAAAGGAGTTCATTGGGAAGTAATTATTAACAATAAACATCGTAATTATTTAATCCATACAACGGATTTTGTGCAAGTGAATAGCAAAGTAGGGATTACTTTCAATCCAGAAGATTTACATATTATGGAAGTATGGTAAACAAATATGTCATCCTCAAATACCAACAAAACAAATAAAATTTATAAATGGTTGTTTTTGCCGTATTTTATCATTATTGTTTCTTTAGTGATTGTGCCTATTTTAATTATTTTATTTGATTCCTTTCAACAATATAACGACCAAAAATTAGTCAAAATAGTTTTTACCACTGAATATTATCAAAACTTTTATAAGAATCTTAATTTTATTTATGTCTTATTGAGGTCGTTTTCGATCGCTGTTATCGCTACTTTTTTAATTATCCTTTTATCTTATCCTTTGGCTTATATTGTTTCTAAACGTCATGTCTTAATCCAACCGATCTTAGTTTTATTGATTAATGGGACTATTTGGATTAATATGATTTTAAAAACCCAAGCTTTGGTGCAAATTTTTTCTTTAATGGAAAGGTTTTTCAGTATAAGGATTTTAGAAAGCGATATCGCTATGTTTATTGGTTATATTTACTTATTTTTACCTTATATGTTTGTTTCTATTTATTTGAGTATCGTTAAAATAGATCCTAACTTGGTGGAAGCAGCAAAAGATTTAGGAGCTAACGAAAAACAAATTTTTACTAAAATTATTTTCCCTTTATCTTTGCCAGGGGTTTTAGCCGGAACTGTTTTAATTTTATTACAAATAGTTACCAATATTATTGTACCTAAATATTTAGGACCCACTACCGTTACTTCTATTAGCGAACTAATTGAAAATACCACCTTTTTAAACGGAGATATCAAAAGTGCTTGTGTAATGGCAGTTAATTTAACTTTGTTAATGTTTTTAATTTTAACTTTTTTAAAAAAGTAACAAATATAAAGGTAATAATGATTATGCAAAAGAAAAATAAAACTAATTTTTCCTCCCTCTTTTTGGTTTTGATGATGATCTTTATTTATCTTCCTATTATTTCCTTAATTATTTTTTCTTTTAATGAAAACGAAGGAAGAATTGCGTCTTTAGTGCATTTTAACCAATTTGGGATTAAATGGTATTATAAAATATTTCAAGATAATTCGATTAAATCCGCTATTATAGTTACTTTTCAAATCGCTTTCTTATCAACCTTTTTTGCTACTATTTTTGGCACTTTAGCAGCTATTTCTTTAATGAATTATAAAAAGAAATGGCGTAAAGCGATTTTAAATGTTAACCAATTGCCAATCATTCTTCCAGAAATAATTAACGCTTTAGCGTTGTTTGTTTTATTTAGTTTTGTGGGTTTAACTAGTGGTTTTTGGCGTATGTTATTAGCTCATATTTCTTTTAGTGTACCTTATGTTTTGGTCACTGTTTACGCTAAATCCTCTACTTTAGATATAGATTCAATTGAAGCTTCTTATGATTTGGGCGCTACACCCTTGCAAACCATTATCAAAGTATTTTTGCCTCAATTAAAAGGTTCGATGTTGGCTGGCGCGAGTATCGCTTTCGCTTTATCTTTTGATGATTTTATCATTTCTTATTTCGCTGGTGGAGCAGACTATCAAAATATATCCGCTTATATTTATAGCTTAAAAGGAACCGTTAATCCTACTATTAACGCTTTATCATCTATTTTAATTTTATTTGTGCTAAGTAAAATTTTATTAAATTATTTAAAATTAAGAAAAAACTCTAAAAAACATGAATAAAAAAAAATATCTTTTGTGGATCGGTCTTTTGATGGTCTTTTTTAGCGTTTTTTATTTAGCACATAAAATAATTAGAAAAGACTCTTCTCATCCAGAAAAACAAACTATTATTTTGTTTAATTGGGGTGAATTTATAGAACCCAGTCTTATAACTGAATTTAACAAACAATCAACAGACTACGTCATTAAACAAAGTTTTTTTTCTTCTAATGAATTGGCTGTTAATAAAATGAAAGCCGGGGATAAATACGATATTGCTATTTTGAGTGAATACGCGATAGAAAAATTAAACAAAGAAGATCCGAATTTATTGGAAAAAATTGATTACAATAAAATTGATAAATTTAAAGAAAAAAAAGAAATAGATAAATTGACAAAAACATTTAAAGGCGTATATGATAATAAATTACCTAAAAATATAAAACCTTACACTATTCCTTATTTTTGGGGAAATTTAGGTTTATTATATAATAAAGAAAAAATAAACAAGGATGAAATCCAAAATTGGAAAAATTCAATGATGAATCCGAAAAAGAAAATTTCTTTATATAATAATTCTTTTGAAGGTATTTTTATCGGTTTAAAGGCTACTGGTGGGAATATTAAAAACCCTACTTCAGATCAAATCATTAAAGCTAAAGAGTGGCTATTAGACTTGAAAAAAACCAATAATAAATTATCTTTTGTTACTGATCAACTTCTTGATCAAATGAAAATCCAAGGCGAAGAAAAATACGATATTTCTTTAACTTATTCCGGTGACGCTAGATTCTTAATGAAACAAAATAAAAATTTAGATTTTTATCCTTTTGATGAAGGCGACGAAAAAGAACGAGGTACCAATATTTGGGTTGATAGCATCGTGTTACCGAAAAACGCAAACACCAAAGGAGCTTATGAATTCATCAACTTCTTGTTGGAAGAAAAAAATATAAGCAAAAACGCCGAATTTATCGGTTACGATTCGCCTTATAAGGAAACAAAAGATGGCGAATTACAGATTGAAATAAAAGACGGCGATCAAATGTATCAATATAATAAAGAAACGAAAAAAGAAATAAATGATTCTTGGAATGAAGTTTACGCTCACCCAAGGCCACAAGATAATTATTTATTATTTATCAATTTATTCATTATCTTACTTCTGCTTTTATTCCCATTTATCAAATCTTTTCGTAAAAATAAAAAGGATGAATATTAATTATTCATGAGCGCCGAAAATGTCATACATTTAGTCAACTTTCGTTTTGTTAATTTTCATGTTAATTTTTGTAATAAAAACGGTTAAAAAATCACAAATTAATGGAAAAAATAAACCAAAATTTAAAAAACAAAAATAATTTTCCAAATAATAAAAAAGACCCTTTAAAAGGGTCTTTTTTATCTTTATCATATTTGGCAATAATCCTTTATATCAACAGGTTTATATACCGGTTTTTTTAAAATTAGCTAATAATGATTTAGTATAAGGGTGTTGAGGATTATGTAGGATCGCTTTAGTAGAACCTTTTTCTACCACTTTTCCTCCGTACATAACGATAATATCATCTGCCATTTGAGAAACAACCCCTAAATCATGAGTAATGAACAAAATAGAGATCTTTTGTTCTGTTTTCAATTCATTCATTAAGTTTAAAATTTCTTTTTGCACGATAACATCTAAAGCAGTAGTTGCTTCATCAGCTATTAAAATTTTAGGCTCACAAACTAAAGCAATCGAAATCATAACTCTTTGACACATGCCGCCGGATAATTGATAAGGATAGGATTCCATAATCATTTGGGGATTTTTAATTTTTACTTTATCTAACATTTCTAAAGCTTTATTATAAGCTTCTTTTTTGTTCATTTTACGGTGTAACATTAAAACATCCATTATTTGGTGTTTAATTTTAAAAACTGGATTCAGACTTGCCATAGGATCTTGGAAAATCATTGCTATTTCTTTACCACGAATTTTCTGCATTTCTTGAGCGTTAAACTTAGAAATAACTTGTTTGTTAAAAACAATTTCTCCTTGGTATATTTTTTGATTGGGTTCAAACAATTGTAAAATAGACATAGCCGTTTGGCTTTTACCACTGCCAGATTCTCCTACAATACCTAAAGTGCGTCCTTCTTCCAATTCAAAACTAACCCCTTCCACCGCTTTGATGAAACCTTTTTGAGTTTGAAAATAAGTATGTAAATTATTAACTTTTAATAAACTCATGCTTTTTTGCCATCCTTTTGACTGGTTTTTTTATTTTTAACAGTACAAGCAACAAAATGATTAGGAGACACTTCGTACCAATCTAGATCGTTTTGACCTGCTATGTATAAAAAAGAGACTTTATCAGTTTCATATGTAATTTTAAAATAATTTTCTTTTTCTGTTTCTAACTTAGGAATAGCGTTTAATAATTGTTTAGTATAAGGGTGTTGAGGATTTTTAAAAATTTTCTCTGTAGGAGCTAATTCCACTAAATTACCCAAATGCATAACCGCTATACGATCACTAATATAACGCGCTACTCCTAAATCATGAGTGATAAACAAAAAAGTCAATTGATATTGTTTTTTTAAATCATCTAAAAGGGTTAAAATTTGCTCTTGAATAGAAACATCTAAGGCTGAGACTATCTCATCACAAACGACAAATTTAGGCTTTAAAATCAAAGCTCTAGCAATAGATATCCTTTGTCTTTGTCCGCCAGATAATTGATGAGGGAAACGATTATAAAAAGATAAATCAACTCCACATTTTTCCATCATCTGCAAAATCATCTTTTTATATTCAGGATCATTTTTACTTTTCGCCATTTTATGAATCAATAAACCTTCGCCAATAATATCTCCTATTTTCAAATGAGGATTTAAAGAAGAAAAAGGGTCTTGGAAAATAATTTGTAAGTCTTTTCTCAATAAACGTGTTTCTTTATTGGATAAAAGCGTTAAATCTATTTCCTGTTCATCGTTATAATAAAAAACATTACCCGAAGTAGGTTTTTCAATTTGTAAAATAGTTTGTCCTAAAGTTGATTTTCCCGAACCAGAGCCGCCCACAACACTTAAAGTTTCTCCTTGAAAAACGGATAAATTAATATTATTATTAGCTTTTAAAACGATATTATTTTTTTTCAAAAAAGCCTTTTTTAAATCAAAAAATTTAGATAAATTTTGTGTTTGAATTAAAATTTTATTTTTTATCATTTTTTTCAAATCCTTTTTATTTGTTTAAATAAGACTTAAAACCACGTTTTTTTATTAAAAAGAAATCTTTTTAGAGGGAACCAATTATCATTCTTTTATCATCCTCAAGAAATCTTTTGGTTAGCCATCTTTTTCAGATTAGTTGAAAAAAGATTTATTATTCTTATTGTTCATTGTTAGGGTCAAAATATTCCATCAAACCAGAACCTATCAAATTAAAAGATAAACACGTTAAAACGATCACAATGAAAGGCCCTAAAAACAGATGAAAATGCCATCTTATATCGCTTTTACTGGAGCTTAAAATACTTCCCCATTCAGGAATTTGTGGATCTAGTCCTAAACCGATAAAACCTAATCCTGAAGCAGTTAGAATAGCGGATGACATGCTTAAAGTAATTTGAATGATGAAAAAAGACGTTAAATGAGGTAAAACATGTCTAAAAATAATTTTGATATCGCTCGCCCCTAACGCTTTAGAAGTTTTAATAAAATCTTTTTGTTTTATTTTCATCGTATTAGCTCTCATCACTCTGATAAAAGAAGGAATACGGGAAATAATTAAAACAATCACTAACGAAGTCATGCTTTTATTTAAAAAGAACATAATTACGATAGCTAAAATAACATCAGGAAAAACTACCAAAATATCACATACAAAATTAATCACAGTATCAAAAAATCCTCTAAAATAACCCGCCATAATTCCTAAACAAGAACCTATTATGCTACTTATTACAACAGAATAAAAAGCTATTTGTAAAGAAATTTTAGCTCCATATATCACTCTACTAAATAAATCTCTACCAGTGGAATCAGTTCCCATCCAATGGGTCCAACTAATTCCTTGTAAGCGTTTATAAGGTGATACATTAGGATTTTTGATAAAAGAAAAAAAAGGCATCACAAAAGAGAATACAATTAAAAGGGTTAAAAATAAAAAACCAATTAAAATCTTTTTATTGCTTTTGATTGTTTTAAAAATCGTATGAATCGATTGTGGTATTTTTTTATTTTTAACATTTAAATTTGATTATCCTTTCTTTGAAAATTTATGCATTTAAACTTTTTTATTTATACGAGGTTCTAATAAAGCGTAAACAAAATCTAACAATAAGTTAAAAAGGCTAATGAATAAAGCTAATAAAATGATGCTGCCTTGTAATACTAAATAATCTCTATTCTCGAATGATGAGATAATTAAACTTCCAATTCCTTTAATGTTGAAAACAAATTCAGTAATTATAGCTCCACCGATTAAATAACTAAACATTAAAACTATATGAGCCACAACAGGAATTAACGCGTTTTTTAAAGCATATTTAAACATAATATGATTTTTGGACAATCCTTTAGCGTAAGCTGCTTTAATATAAGGTTGTTCTAATGTTTCTTTCATGCTGGTTTGAGTTATTTTAAAAACCGAAACACTCACGACTAAAGATAAACTTAAAACAGGTAAAATCATCGCTTGCAAAGTGTCAAAACCTGATCTAGGCAAATGAAACATTTTTCCTAAATATAATTGCATTAAAAAAGCGATAACAAAAGTAGGAGACGACATGACAAAAACAGAAAGACCGTTTAAAAGTAAGTTTTTTTTCTTACCTTGCCAATAAGACGAAAGAACTCCGAATAAAATGCCTAATAAAGAACCAATTAAAGTGCTCAATAGCGCTAATTTAAAAGTGTTATTGAAAGCTTTAAAAAATAATTTTACGGCTGGCAATTTATCATTATAATACGATTTGCCGAAATCAAAATGAAAAAATATTTGTGTTAAGTAGTTGGTAAATTGTTTTAACAAAGGCAAATCAAGGCCTAAGTCGCGTTCTAAAACTTTTCTTTGTGCTAGGTTGCCACCTTTCAACCCTGCAATCGCACTAATAGGATCGCCAGGTATTAATTTAACGGCAAAAAAACTTATAAAAATAACAGATATAAAAATCATCATGTTATAACAAAATTTTTTTGAAATGTATTTTATCATTTTTTATCCTCAAAATTATTTTATTATTTAAAAAAGAATGATGGGTTTTTAACCCAAATATAAAAATATGTAATTCAGATTAAAACTCATCATTGTTTTTTTATGCTAATTTTTTTATTTTTTCCCAATCTATTCTAGAAAAAATATCACATGTAAAGTCTTTTATTTTAGAAGATTTTAAGAAGTGCAATTTTCCTTCGTAAATAGGTATTACATAAACTTCATCATTTAAAATTTGTTGAACTTCTTTTACTAAAGTTGTATATGTTTTTAAATTGCTTTCTTTTTGAGTTTGTCTCAATTTAGAATCTATCACTTCGCCTTTAGCTTTATCTGTTGCATCGCCTTGTTGAATGTGAGGTAAAGCATATACAGAATCCTTTAAGAAATAATCACATAAAGCTTTGTGGCCGTAACTCATTTCATGTAATTCGCCCATTAAAACCATATTATAGGAAGAAGTGGGTTCTTTCACTTCTGATAAAAAAGCATTAAAGTCAGCTGTTTCTGTTGTAACATCAAAACCAGCTTCTCTTAAACTTTCTGCTATTTTATTAGGAAGTTGAGGACTTTCTTTACCGGCGTAACCTAATTTAATTTTTTTATCTTCAGTTGATAATCCGCTTACTATTATTTTAGCTTCGTCCATATCGTATTTGCGTTTAATTTGTTTATTGTGTCCAACTAAACAGCTTGGAACGTAAGTATCTAAGGGTGTTACAGGCAATTGTAAAGCAGAAATCATTGGAGGGAAATTTAAAGCTAAACTTATCGCTTGACGTGCTGGTTTTTTTGTGCGCGCTGCATTCATATAAATTTGCAAAACGGAAGCGTTTGTATTTTCTACTATTTCTAAACCTTTAAGTGTTCCATTAGATATTTTTTCTTTTAAAGAATTAACCTTATCAGAGGGAACTTCCGTAGCTAAGTCAATTGTTCCTGTTTCTAATTCTTGTAAAGTGGTTTCAAATGATTTTTGAATTTTAACCATCAATTTTTTCGGGCTTTCTTTGATGGCTTCTTTGTTCCAATAATTTTCAAAAAGTTCAAACGACATTTTGTCATCGCGTTCATAATGAACTAATTTATATGGACCTGCACCGACTTTAACACCTTTATCATTGTCAGCTTCAACTTCAGATTTACATAAAATTCTATAACTTGCTAAAAAAGAAGTCCACCATAAAATATCATTTTTAATTGTAACTTTTACTTTTTTATCATCTAAAACATTCAAATCTTGAATAATATCTGAATAATCATTATTATTGTTGTTTATTCCTTTTTGAAGAGAATATACAACATCTTCGGTTGTTACAGGTTGGCCATTATGAAAAAAGATATCATCACGAAGAGTGAAAGTAATTTCATTCCCGACCTTAACCCATTTTTCAGCCAACCTACCAACTGTTTTTTCATTAACTTTATCCTCAACAATTAAAGTATCGTGAACGGCTGAATAAAGCTTTGCGGAAACTGAAGAACTGGAATGTATTTTGTTAGTCGGATCGAAACCTTTAATATCTGCTGCCCAAACCATATTAACAGTTTTAACAGTTTCTTTTGCCGCCTTATCTGTCTCTTTTCCACGTTTATAAAAATAAAGCGTACCACAAACTAATAAAACACTAGAAACTATAATTACTAATTTCTTACTATTTTTGATTTTTGACATATATAAAAAATGCTCCTTTTTATATTATTTAATAAATTGCTACATATCAATATACATTATATATGGTTTTTTTTTTTTTCAAGAGCGTGGAGAAAATTTATACATTTTTTTATGCCTTATCCAAATCAAAAAGGGTTAAAAACTTGTCCAAAAGGCTTGTTTAAGAAGAAATATAAACTTTTATCTCTCAGAAAGATTTCTCATAACATTTACTAAGAGTTTTTGCTAAAAATAACTCTTTTGTGTCTGCCAAAAAAGAAAAACCAGTTATCAAACAACAAAAAAAGCTATGTGTTTTTACATAGCTTTTTCATTTCTCTCATTTCTTTATCGTCTAATGAGTCTTTTATATTTTTTTAAACCTTTTCTTCAAAACTTTTTTCAAATTAGGGTTAAAGGTTTTTTCTTTAATCATTTTTATTTCTTCTTTATAAGGGGCGAAACCATTAATAAAAGGGGTTTCTAATATTTTTGGTAAAGATAAAAAAGAAGGATGATAAATAATATTAATTAAAGCTTCAAAACCGATATTTCCGTAACCAATATTTTCATGACGATCTTTTCGACTACCTAAAACATTTTTAGAATCGTTAATATGAAAAACAGATAAATATTGTTGACCCACAATAGAATCGAATTTTTCCATCACTAATTCAAAGTTATTTTTAATATCATAACCAGAATCAAAAACATGACAAGTATCAAAACAGACAGAAATTCTTTTTTCATCTTTAATCAAAATAATAATATCTTTTAAATCTTGAAAAGAAGCGCCTATTTCGTTTCCTTTACCGGCCATAGTTTCTAAAGCTATCCCCACCTTTAAATCAGCAGTATTTTTAAAAATTTGGTTGATGCCTGAAGCGATAAATTCTATCGCTTCTCTTTTGTTTTTATTCATGTTATTGCCAGGATGAAGTACCATTCGAACAATTTTCATTTGTTCAAATCTATATAATTCTTTCGTTAAAAAATCAATCGCGAAAGTTCTTTTCGCTAAAGAAGGGTTGGCTAAATTAACAATATAAGGTGCGTGACCTACTAAATCATTAGGGTCTAAATTATGTTGTTTCATTTGTTCGAAAGTTTCTAATAAGTTAGCATTTTTCAAATCAGATCTAATAGTGTTTTGTGGCGCTCCAGTATAAATCATAAAAGTATTAGCGTCAAAAGATAAACTTTTTTGTAAAGAGTCTAAATACATTAAAGGTTTTTTAAAAGGGACATGACTACCTATTTTTATCATTTTTTTTATCTCTTCTTTTGGAAAAATGAGGGTTATTTTTTTTACCATTTTTATTAGGAAAACTCATTTTATCATTTTTTTTATAAAAATTGTATTTATTGTAGGAAAGATTAATTTTATTATTAGAAGTTTGTTTCTTAGGACGAACTTCTTTTTTAACTTCTTCTTGGAAACCTGTTTTAGTTAAAGTAATATTATGAAAAACAATATCATTAAGTTTTTTAATTTTATCCAAGGAAGTTTTATCTTTCTCGTTATAAATCACTAAAACGTTACCGTCTTTGCCCATTCTACCTGTACGACCGCTACGGTGTTGGAAAAACTCTAAATTACGGCTCGGCAAATCATAATGAATTACCCAAGTAATATCTAAGTCTAGCCCTCTAGCGGTTAAATCACTAGAAATAATATATTGATATTTCATTTTTTTAATTTCAGCCATATGTTGTTTTCTTTGTTTAACTGATAAATCAGAAGAAAAGTTTAAAACATTTAAATTAGCTTCTTTTAAGCCTTCATAAACCATAAATTGGTCTTTTTTATGAGAAACAAAAATTAAGGCTAAAAAGGGGTTTAAAGTTTTAGAAAAATGAACCAAATTATTGATTCTTTTATCAGAAGAACTTTCTAAAGCGTAATATTTTAAATTTATTTTTTGTTCTGAATTAACATCTAAAAATAAAGATTTGCCGAAATATTTATTAATGAAAGGTTTCATAGCGGGTGTGATAGAAGCAGAAAATAATAATATTTTAGGTCGCCATTTAACCAATAAAGGATCTAACCAATTTAAAGATTCTTGATCAAATAACATATCCGCTTCATCTAACACTAAATAAGCAGCTTTAAAAATATTTAATTTGTTTAAAGTTTGGGTATATTCGCTTAACTTACTTAAAGTAGTGATCACCACAGGAGGTTGTTTTTTTTTCCAAACTAGAGAGTATTTTTTGTTTATCCATTCCACCGTAAAAAATCTTTACTTTAGAATTTTGTTTTTCAATTTCTTTTAACATATTAAAAACTTGAAAAACAAGCTCATTAGTAGGAACAACTATCACCGCTTGAATCATGTTTTTATTCCAGTCTATTTTGCTTAAAATAGGCAATAAATAAGCGTGTGTTTTACCTGTTCCTGTAGGAGCGATCCCTACTAAGTTAAAAGGTTTATCAAACTCCTCAAAAAATTTTTTTTGTATCGGAGTAATAGTTTTAAATTTTAATAATTTTAATTTGTCTTGAAGATAGGTCTGCATTATTTCAACCCTTTCTTTTGTAATAACATAAATATTTTCCGTCTTTAAACCAACGAAAATAAAAAAATAAAATAAAAAGTATTTTTTTAGTGTTTTTCCTTTAAAATATTAATAAATAGATCTTTTTGAGGGATCTAAATAAACAATGAAGAAAAGAGAATTCCATGAAAAAAAACAATAAAAAAAATCCGCCAAAACTAAAAAAAATAATAAAACACCAATAGTAATGAAAAAAACTAAATTGTTTACTGTTACTAATTTAGTAATTTTTCTAGCTATCTTAGTTTTTTCATTGGTTCCTATTTTAGCCATTTATAGCTTTTTGAAAAGTTAAGGATGGCTTTGAATCTGTTAAGAACAAAAACCATTCAGAACCAAAAGAAAACATATTTTTTTAAGACAACTCTTCTTTTTTAAAAAAAATTAACATAAGACATAAAAAACGAGCTTTTATTTTAAAAGCTCTTTTTATAGGTATTGCTGTCAAGGTATTCATAAATAAGTTGCAAAAGCTTATTGTTGAACTTATATTGTTTATTATTGTTTAAAGAAGAATATTCTTTAGTTAATTCAATCGCTTCGTTAATAATAATTCTATGAGACAGTTTTTTTTCCATTAATTCGAAAGTAGCTAAACGAATAATAGCTTTATCAACTTTATTCAATCTATCTAAAGTATAATCGTATAAGTTTTTTTGAATAATATTATCGATTAAAACAATATTATTAATTAATTGTTCCACAAGAACGATCTTTTCGTTAACATTAGGGTTTTTGACTTGAAGTTCATTGTGATAAAAATCATATTGATATAAATTATTAATGATTTTGACCCTTAGTTCTTTCATCTTTTTAGGAAACATATATATTTGGTGGTAATGCAAATTAGTTTGTGGATTTATCATTGTTTTTTCAACAAAGCTTCTTCTAAATTTTTAGCCACTTGTTGCCAATTAACGACATTATAAAAAGCTTCTATGTAATCTGGGCGACGATTTTGATAATGCAAATAATAAGCATGTTCCCAAACATCTATCCCTAAAAGAGGATAGCCTAAATTTAAAACCGTATCTTGGTTAGCTGTACTAACTACTTCTAATTTCTGATGGTGGTTTAAAATTAACCAAGCCCAACCACTACCAAAAACAGTTTTTGCTTTTAAAGCTATTTGGTCTTTTAAATTTTCGACACTCTGATAATCACGTTCGATCCATTCTTTTAATTTACCAATAGGTTGAGCACCATTATTAACTTGTAAAATTTGCCAAAAAAAGGAATGATTATAATGTCCGCCGCCGTTATTTCTAACAGCCGTCCTTGCTTCTTCAGGTACTAAAGATAAATCTTTTAATAAAACCTCTAAATCAGCGTTAATTTGTGGATATTTTTCTAAAACAATATTTAAGTTGTTGACATAAGCTTGATGATGTTTTTGATGATGTATTTCCATTGTTTTAGTATCAATGAAAGGTTCTAAAACGTCGTAATCATAAGGTAATTGAGGTAATTGATATTTTTTCATAATCTTAATCCAAATTCTCCTTTTTTAAATTGACCAATTTCTTGGTAAAGATTTAGTTGACTTTTAAATGATATCATAATAAAAGATTCTTCATTAAACATTATAACACTTTTATAAATACTAAAAAGGGGTAATTAAGAAATTTTGGAGTTTCTTTCGATAAAAAGGTTTAAAGTTAGTTTAAAACCTTTCTAAGATCAATAAAAAGAGGTTTTTCCAAAAAATGATGTTAAAACAACTTATAAAGAAACTTTGGACTAACTTAATAATTATCAATAATAACAATAATTTATTAATTTAGCCCAAAGTTATCTTTCAACCGCTTATTTTATCTGTTGAAAAAACTTTCTTTTTCTTATTTAGTAAAAAATTGTTTATCTACTTCGTTGATCGCGATTAACCAATGATGCAACATTTCGTGATACAAATTAAAGCTTGGTTCGTTAGTGTTAGTTTGAAAACCAATTTGGTTCTTAATTTGATTACTAACAATATCTATCCTTTTTTTAGTTAAAAAAGACGGTTCGTTAGTTTGAGCTTTTTTATAAAACAAAGCTCCTCCTAAACTGCCTATTAAAAAAATTAATAAGTAAAGAAAAATCTTTTTAAAAAAGATAAAAAACATATATTTTGTTAGTTTCTTTCTAGTTGAGGTTATTACGGATATTATTTAATTTCTAAAGATTTCAAGCCCGCTAGGTTTAACAAACTCCAAGGTTTGTTGAAATGAGGGTGGAAAAAGAAATCTACAAACGCTAATTCATCAATAGTCATATTTTTTTGAATACATACGCTTAAAGTATTCATTTTTTCTGTTAAGTCAGCTTTAGATAAAATCTGTCCGCCTAAGATATTACGTGTTTTTTTATCAAAAACTACTTTTAATAAAGCTGATTCGTAATCCGGCATAAATTCAGGTCTGTTAGCGTCTCTGATCGTTACAGCAGCATAATTTAAACCTAATAATTTAGCCATATTTTCAGTTAAACCAGTAGAAGAGATGTTTAAATCATAGATTTTAATACCACTAGTACCTTGAGTGCCTAAATATTTATGTTTATTTTCTGTAATGTTCATTCCTATTAAAGTTCCCATTCTAACAGCGTTAGTCGCTAAAGGAATATATTTAGATTCTTGTGTCGGGTTATAATAAATATTAACACAGTCGCCACAAGCATAAACATCTGAATTAGAAGTTTGCAAGTATTCATTAACTACTAAAGCGCCATTAGGAGACGTTTTTAATCCATGGCTCACTAATTTAGTGTTCGGAATGAAACTAATACACATAATAACCATTTCTGTTTCAAAAACTTCTTTATCGGTGTGTACGTGAGTAATTAACCCATTAGAAGTTTCTAATTTAGAAACTCTTTGTCCTAAAGCCAATTTAACGTTATTTTTAGTAAAAGCGTCTTGAGCTAAATCAGTAAATTCTTTATCTAAGTATTTAGACATGATTCTTTCTTCCGCATCAATCAACACTACTTCTTTACCTTGATGAGAGAAAGATTCCGCTAATTCAACACCAATATAACCAGCACCCACAACAGTAATTTTTTTCACGCCAGTAGCGTATTCAATAATTTCGTTGGCGTGGGCAAAGTTTTTGGATAATAATAAATTTTTAGAATCCATTCCGTCTAAGCGAGGAATAACTGGCCAAGAACCAGTAGATAACACTAACTTATCAAAACGATCCACAAACTCTTCGTTAGTTTTTAAGTTTTTAACAACGATTTCTTTTTTATCAAAATCCACTTTTAAAACTTCGTGTTCTAAATTGACATTAGCGCCCATTTGTGTTAATTCATCTGGGTTGGAATAAAATAACCCTCTTCTATCTTGAACAACTCCGCCAATATATAAAGCTATTCCGCAAGAAAGGAAGGAAACTGTATCGTTTCTCTCATAAACAGTTACATCAACATCGCTATAATTTTTTTTAATGGTTTTAACCGCAGCAGTTCCTGAATGAGTACACCCTATAACAATAACTTTTAACATGAAAAACCTACCTTATAATTATTTTTATTGAAAACCACACCTTAATTTATTTTACATCGTTTATTGCTTCCTAAAAAATCTTGAACAACAAAAATAAATAACATTTAAAAAACTTTTACATAATAATTATATCATAATAAAAATATATTCAAATATTATATAATCTATCATTATTATAACATATTTTGGTTTTAAATCTAAACTTAAATCATTTATTCTTCTGGTAATCTTTCGATTATCATTTCGTCTTTAAACTTTTTCAAAATAGTTTTATTAATTTTCACTCTTTTGACAAAATCATCTTGAGTGAATAATTTTTCTTTACGGTTCATCACAATGTTATCCGCCGCTACTTGCCCTAAACCATCAATAGCCACAAAAGGCATTCTTAAAGCTTTATCATTTTCAATCACAAATTCGTTTGCTTCTGATTTATTCAAATCAATCGGTAAAAATTGATAACCTAATTGGACCATTTCATAAGCATTTTTTAAAGTGTTAATGCGGCTTTGTTCTTTCGCGGTTAATTCGTTTTTAACGGTTTTTTTCATAGTGATTTGTCCATCATCAGGATTTTTATCCGCTTGTCTCAATTCTTTCTCAATTTCGGGTGCTGTTTTTAACATGACATTATAATCGAATTGATCGGCTCTTTTGGAGAAATAACCACTATAAAACAATAAAGGATGATTGACTTTAAACCAAGCGATTCTCATCGCCATTAAAACATAAGCCGCAGCATGTGCTTTCGGAAAAAGGTATTTTATTTTGGTTAAAGATTTTAAATACCATTGCGGTATTGTAGCTTCTACGGGAGAGATTAATTTTTCCCATTCTTGGGGATGAGTATGAGGCTTGCCTTTGCGGACAAACTCCATGATATCAAAAGCTTGTAAAGCATCAACACCTTTTTCGATTAAAGTATTCATAATTTCATCACGACAAGCGATCACTTCGTCAAAAGAAATTTTTTTCTTGATATCTTCTTGAAAATCACCTTTACCCGCTAAAATATCTTTCGCATTTTGAGTCCAAACATTCGTTCCGTGCGATAAACCTGATACTTTCACTAAAGTAGAGAAATTAAAAGTTTTTTTCTCTTTGTCATAAATATCTTTTAACATCGCGATAACGAAATTAGTACCAAATTCAGGCACAGCGATAGAGGTTTTGTTCTTTTCTTTATTAGCGAATAATTCGTATACTTTAATATCATCTAACGGAATATCTTGATAACGATCAAACGGGAATAAAGAAGGATTTTTTTTCACATAATCCATGAAAAATTTAATTAACATTGGATCATCATGACCTAAAATATCCATTTTAAATAAATTATTTTCAAAAGAATGGTAATCAAAATGAGTCGTTTTCCATTTGGATTCCGTATCGTCAGCAGGATACTGAACTGGCGTAATTTCATAGATTTTATGCCCTTTGGGAACTACTACGATTCCTCCTGGGTGTTGACCTGTTGAACGTTTCACGCCTTCAATCATCGTGGACCTGCGGCTAATTTCCGAAACACGTATTTCCTCATCAAAACCTTTATCTTTGACAAAACCTTTTACATAACCATAAGCGTTTCTTTTAGCTACCGTTTGGATGGTGCCGGCTCTAAAAACGTGTTCTTCCCCTAATAACTCTTTAATATAATCATGGGCTTTACTTTGATAATCTCCTGCGAAATTTAAATCGATATCTGGGGTTTTATTACCTTCAAAACCTAAAAAGGTTTCAAAAGGAATATCTTGTCCGTTTTTACTAAAATTGACATTACATTGGAAACATTTTTTATCCGGTAAATCATATCCAGAATAAGTATGTTCTAAAATATCATAATCATTAGGATCATCTTTTTTAAGGTATTTTTGGTATAAAGGCTTTTGTTTCTCTTCTTCGGTCATTTTCATCACGGTGTATTGACATTTGGGACAACGATAATGCGGTCTTAAAGGATTTACTTCCGTAATTTCTAACACATTAGCAATAATAGAAGAACCGATCGAACCACGAGAACCTACTGAATAACCATCTTCCATTGATTTTTTAACTAATAAATAAGATAAATAATAAATAGGAGTAATGTTTTGGTTAGCGTCTTTTTGGTTATCATCTCCTAAAATACTTTTCAACTCTTTATCAATTCTTTCTTGAATTAAAGGGTGCACTATTTGGCCATATAAAGCTTCAATACGAGTCGTAATTAAAACCTTCATTTCTTGCTTAATACTAGGAACCTTTAAATTTTGGGCGAAAGTATCATCTTGCAGAGAAAACAACTGTTGGGGGGAAATTTGAATTTTATCAATTTGTTGGTTCAATAAATGCGGATTATTAATGACTAAATCTTTTCTCAATAATTCATCTTCAATAAAACTAAAAGCATCCAACATTTCTTGAGTGGTTAATAAATGGTTATCAGGTAAATTTTCAGAGCTAAATTTAGATAATTTATGTAAACCGCCGCCAATTAATTTAGCGTTAATATATATTTCACGATAAATTTTTTCATACTGATGCAGGTAATGAACATCTCCTGTCGCAATAATTATTTTACCTTGTTTTCTCGCTTCGTTAATGATTTTTAACAAAGTATTTTGCACGATAGACAGAGCGTTAATCTCTGGATCATCGCCACCTAAGTCATAAATCACATGTTTATAGGTGTTTAGCGGTTGAACTTCGATATAATCATAAAAAGCGATCGCTTCTGCTAAATCTTGTTCACTATTGTTTAAAGCTGTCTCAAAGACATTACTATCAAAACAACCGCTACCGACTAATAAACCTTCACGATGTTGGTTTAATTTAGATTTCAATAAACGGGGTTTTTTATAAAAATCTTGCGTTAAAGCGTCACTAATTAAATAAAATAAATCTTGGTAACCGGTTTGGTTTTTCGCTAAAACATTCACATGATAAGATCTTTCAAACAAAGTATCAGCTGTCCCTTTTAAATCATAAAAAGTCAGCACTTCTCGTTCTTCTAATTTTTTCATCATTTCAATATAAACCAAAGCGGTAGTTTCGGAATCATATAAAGCTCTATGACTATGACCTTCTAAAGTTGGTTTAGCTTTAAAAACTTTCGCCAATCTTTTTAAAGAAAAAAACTTTAAAAATTGTTTGAAATATTTTTGCGATAAAGGCATAGTATCTATCACAGGTTGAGGTTCATAAGAAAGACCTAATCTTTTCACGTTTTCCAATAAGAAATCCATATCAAAAGAGGCGTTATGAGCGATTAAAGTATAACCTTTAGCAAAATCTAAAAACTGCGGCAAAATTGCATCAATAGTGGGTTTGCCCTCTAAATCTTGGTTCGTAATTTGAGTAATCTCTTCAATTCTTGGGTTTAATTTGGTTTGTGGATCTACTAATTCATCAAACATTTCTTCTGTGATTTTGCCATTTTCAATCCTCACAGCCGATATTTCAATAATTTTATCTCTTATTTTAGAAAAACCTGTTGTTTCTAAATCAAAAACAACGTATTTATGGTTTTTTAAGATAAAATCAGGAAATTGGGGGTATTGTTCTTGGTTAGTGATATAAAGGGGTTTTTCCGCAATAAAATCGAATTCAGCCCCTAAAATAGGTTTTATTTTTTTACCACGCAGATGTTTTTCTATTTCTGGAAAAGCATAAACTCCGTTATGATCGGTAAAAGCAAGCGCTTCATGACCCCATTTTTCAGCTATATCAAGATAATCTTTCACACTCGTTACCGCGTCTAAATTAGACATTTTCGTATGGAGGTGAAATTCAATTCTTTTTTTATCTGGATAATCATCTTGTCTTTGGTACATCAAAGGCACATTATCTAGAATTTGATATTTAGGAGTCCCATTTTTAGGAGTAAAATTAAAATAGTATTCTTGGTTTTTAGCGTTAAAATCAACAAAAGTTTCTATTTCTACTAAAACACCTTCTTGAAAATCTTTTTGAATTTGAGAGTAAAAAGTGTTAGTTTGACCTTTATAACTTTGGTTAAAAAAACTTTTATATTCGATAGAATCTTGTTTGGTTTCGGGGTCTAATAAAAAAAACTTAATTAAAACGCTTTGGTTATTTTTAATAGGTGATTCGGTCACTTGTTGCACATAACCTTTAACCCTAAATGCGGGATTATTTTTTTAAAGGTTTTTAAATCGCTGTTTTTAACCGGAATATCTTTAAAAGAAATTAAAGGTAACCCGTTATGATCCCATTGTTGCTGTCTTTTTTCAGCCATTACATCACCTTTATTACGGAATTGGTAAAAACATTGGTGTTCTTCTTCAAATAATTTTTGCAAACTTGGCAGAAGATCCAGTTGAGTAAGAGTATTTTTTAAATAAGGAGGGAAATCAAACTCACAAGTTTTATTCTCTACATCAATCAAAGGCGTTTGATCCAAAATCTTATATATTTCGTTTTCCTGCTTTTGAGCGATAATATTAATTAAATTAATTTTAAATTTTTCTTCAGAAGTTAATTCGTCCTTATCTAGATTATTAAAACCACCTATAGTAGGTTTTTTTAACTCTGATAGAACTAAAAGATCTGGATATTCCGTTATAAATTCTAAATCTATGCCATAACGGTGGATAAAAAAAGTGTTTAATTCCTTTAAAATATCAGTTCGATGGAAATATTTTAAAAGAATCGGATTTAAGCGAAAGACGGCTTTTTTCTCTTCCCAAGAGATAGTCGGCGTAGAATTTAAAAGATCTAAAAAAGACTCGTTGGCTTCTGTTTTTTTCTTTTGCAAAATATATTGGAATTGTTTTTCCCAGACTTTTTCATCTTTTAAATAGTTAAAATGGTGGAATTCATAACGCACATGACAAGACATGTTTTTCACGCTTTCTTCAGTATGAACTTTAATAAATTCTTGTAAATGTTTACGGAATTCATCTAAAAGCGCAGCTTCAGAAGGGAATTCTTCCGCGGTCACAAAAAAGGTCCAACTAATGTGGGACGGATCTACCAATACTTCTTGTAATTGAAATTGTTGTAATTCTGGTTTTTTTAAGGTTTGGAGAAATTCTTCGAACTTATGAGACATTTTTTTACTCTTTTTAGTTTTAAATTTTAAAATCAGTGGGAGATATAAAAAGAAAAACACATGAATTTCATGTGAGCATAAGGAATAAATATTATTTTTTTGGTACTGATGATCGGACTTGAACCGATATGAGTTTAACCTCGTTTGATTTTGAGTCAAATGCGTCTGCCAATTTCGCCACACCAGCATACATTCTAATTATAACATAATTAAAAATATTCTTAATCTTTTTTGCAAAAAGTTCTTTTTCTTAAAAGAGGCAATTTGCTTATTAATTGATAATATATATTCAATTAGAAACTTTTTAGGGTTCTTTAATAATTTTAAAATAAAAAGATTGATTTGTCAATGTTTTTTTAAAAAAAGAGAGTCTCTAAAAGAGGCTCTCTTTTTCAAGATAATTCACACAGCGAGTTTTAATTATTCTTCTTCTTTTTATAAAAAATATTTTATTCGTGATATCTATACATCCTACAAACGGCATTATTACGTTCGCGTTTTCTTATTCTTTGTCCTGTTTGGTTGTATTCGTATGTATTTTCTAATAAATTAAAATTTTTCTTTGGTTTGGTGCAAATGCCTTTTTTATTATAAGTCGCCATGCCTTGGTAAAATTTTTTAATTTTTTGCCCTTTTTCGTTATATTGGTAACTGTAAGTGATAGTATAAGCTTGATCTGTTTGCCAGAAATAAAAGTCTGTTTTTTTAGCTAATTGACCTTTTTGGTTATATTCAAACTCTTTTTTAACCACTTTATTGTGATCTAAAAGACGCACTAATTGATTTTTATCGTTATAATGATAAGTAAAAACATCTAATTCCTTAGCATCACCATATTTATCACCATATCTTTTAATCAATTGACCTTGATCGTTATATTCATAAAAATAATTGTTTAAACCGGCTTTATATTTTTTTCTCATTAAAAGACCTTGATCGTTATATTTATAAAACGCTAACATAACGTTATATTTATCTGTCTTCATAACAGGTTTATTTAACATAATATTGGGTTGATAAACATCATTTTCTACTTCTTGTTCTAAGTTGGCTTGGTAAACTGTTTGACAAAGAGGTTGAAGAAGATTAGATTTTTTAGAAGGTTTTTTCTTACGAGAAAAAGCTTGTCCTTTCTGTTGAACAGTTAAGGAAGAGGGAGAAACTGGAGGAGAAAAGATATTAATATTTGTTCTAATAAGGCAATATAATCCTAAACAGACGCACGAAAGAAAAACACTTTTACGAAATAAGAAAGAAAATATTTTTTTAGGAATCGACATTTTCATTCATGATTTACTTTTTCTAATGGAATTTTTTTGGCCTAAGCCATCTTTTATTGTAATGAAAAAAACTTTTTTTAATGAATGAAATGAATGATAAAAACAAAAAAGAAAAAATTTTTCAAAAAGGGAGGTTTTTCTTTGAATTTCCATTTAATTCTAAAGACGTTTTTTATAAGAATCTTTCTTTATAAAAGATACCTTTTTTAGGTCTTTTTTTATAAATAAAGCAGATTTTATACTTTTTATAAGATTTTCACTATTGAGAAATGCTTTTATCTGTTATAATAAAAATAGATTTGTAAATATTTTATTCATTACAAAATCAAGATTATATAATAATAGAAAGGTAAAGATAAACAAGGAGATTTCTCAGTCTACCTTTAAATATAAATTATTATTCATATTTTTTTGTTTTGTTTGTTAACTTTTATCAAAAAATATTTTTTTGATAAACTAATTCTTTTCTTTTTCAATTATATTTTTTTCCACCTTATTTTTAAAAACCAACTGATAATAATAGAAAGGTAATAAAAATATATGAAGGGCGATGATTCCCAATCTTCCTTGAAATATAAATTATTATTATTAATGTTTTTGGTTATTCTTTGCTTTTTAGTAATTTTATTTTGTTATCAACAATATAATAAAAGCACTATTAACGATGCTGCCAAAACAAAACCATTAATAAAACCATTAATAAAAAACAAAGTAGATACTTTAAAAATAACTTTCCCTCAAAAAGATAATGTCTTTATCGAAATAGAACCAACCACTTATAGAGTTATTAGAATGCAATTATCTGAAGGAAACATTTTTCAATTTGATCAAAATAACAAGTTAATCCAACCTTATGAGGATACAAATCCTTTATTAGACCCTAATAAAACTACTCAAAGTTTTAGTTCAGAAAGTGTTCTTGCTAGTGAGTCTTTTTTTGAAAAAAAACGGTATTATTAGTTTCATAATTGACGTTAAAACTAAAACTCTCCAAGAATTAACTATTTACGAAAAGAAAAAGAAAAACGTCATTAATTACGATATTAAAAGCGGTCAAGTTTTAACTAAAACCATCTTTTTTGATAAAAATAATTTTATTGAATACGATTTAAAGAAAAATAAAATACAAAAGATTTCTTTTCAAAAAGAAGGGAAAGGGGCTTTTATAGTTCATGTCAATGAAAAAAACGAAGTCATTCATCAAAATGATCCTGCTTATGTGAAAGAAATAACAGAAGACAACTTCAAGAGTAAAACCATATCATCTACATTTTTTCCCACTAAAGAAAAAGATCCTCTCTTAAAAGAAGAAATTGAATGCGAAATAAATCCGAACAACAATAAATTACAAAAATTCATTAACCCTGTGGAAACTATTACCTTAGACGAAGAAACAGGTTCAGAATTAAAAAGAGATTTTTTTTGTAATAAAAATTATGGTCAAATTACTATTGAAAGAAATATAAAAAATAATGCTATTTCCTCTATTAGTACTATTATGTCTGATCCATTCGATTTAGAAGAAAATGATAAACTCTTTAGTTGGACATTAGATCAACAAAATAAATTAATATTCAAGGATCAAAAAAAAGAAACAAAATTAAAATCTCGTGATAGCGAAGAAACCAAATGGATTTTTGAATTACCTTGTGAAAAAAACTTTATGATAGATCCTAAAACAAGAAGCATTCTTTCTTCGCAAAATTTAATGGAACAAAGAAACATAAAGCTGGATTATAGTTATCACTCTTCTTTGGAAAATGTGTTTTTATTCACTATTTTTTAAAAAAATAAATAAAAAAACACCCTTATAAAGGATGTTTTTTTGTCAAAAATAAATTATTTAATTAATAAATTATTTTTAAATTTTTGTTTTTGTTAAAGTAATAAACTACTCCAACTGCTGCAACTACAAAAGCTATACCAACTGAAACCAAAAGTACAACGCTTTTGTACCAAGGTTTGTCAGATGTTGCTGCTTTAACTGTATATTTTACAGTAGCTGTGCCTGCGTAAACTTTGCTGTTTGCATCAGCTGAAACTGTAACTTGTTTGTTAGCTGCGTCAACTTTTACTGTTACTTCGTCCATATTAAGATTTGAATATTGCTTTTGAACTGCTGCTTTAGCTGTTTCATCTGTTAATTCAGCAGCTTGCTCACCTAAATCGTCTTTCACTACTGTATTAACTTCTACTAGAGTGTATTCTTGAATTGTTAATGTTTTTGGTTCTGGTTGTTTTTCTGTTTTTTTTGTAGTTTTGTCTTCTTGCGTTTTGTCTTGGTCGTCTACTGCTTTTTCAGCAGCTTCTATAACTTTGCCCTCATTTGCTCCATCTAAATTAGAAGCTTGTTCAGCTGCTTCTTTGAATTGTTGTGTTAATATTGGTTTCTTGTCATTAACTGCTTTTTGTATAGCTTGTTTAATAGCTTTAGCTACCCAACCCTCTTTTTTTCTTTGTCTTTACTCAACATGAAGTCTAAAACAACTTTTTCAACTTTTGATTCTTTGTTTTCTGCTTCATTGAATTTTGCAGCTTGTTTGTTAGCTACTTCTTTTAAAGCTTCCTACCAAAATTAAAATACATTTTTTTTAATTTTGGTATAATATTTTTAAAAATTTTTCTTCAATCTTTGGTTTTTTATATATTGAAAAGAAAAAAACTATTGTTATGCTGAAAATAACTATATTATTTAATAATAAAGACATTCCTAACAATTGATGAGAAGAAAAATGTTTAAAAGAATTTAAAATCAAGAACACAAAACCAATTAAAAACATTTTTAAAAAATTTAAAAATAAAACACTATAAATTCTTTTATAAGATAATAAAAAACTCATTATTAAAAGATTAAAAACACTTATTAAAGAAGAGAAGAAGTCAAAATATATTAAAGTTTTAAAAATAACTCTAATTTCCTCAATGTTATTATTATTTTTGTTTTTATTTAAAAAATTAAAAATACTTTCCCATTGGAAAAAAATAAATAACAAAGTCATAAAAGCGATAATAATAACGAATGTAAGAGTCTTTTTTAAAATTTGAAAAGTCTCATGAAAATTATTTTTTTCAATATTTTTATTAACTAAAAAAGATTGTTTTTCTTCAAAAGAAATTTCTATATTATAAATTATACCGATAAAGAAACTAACCAAACTATAAGTAGCGACCGTTATTATTCCATCAGTAGTTTTATTAATGATAGAAAAATTAAGAATAACTTTAGTTAAAATATTACTAATTCTAATAGAAAAAATAGATAAAAACAGTTGAAATAATTTTTTTAAAAAATTTTTATCAAAAGAAGCTTTTTTCAAATTAATTCTAAAAAGTATTTTTTTTATTAAAAATAATAAAAAGAGAAATCACAGTTAATAAAAAATCAGATATTAAAGTAGAAAGAGAAACATAAAAGACATATTTTTTTAAAGCTTCTTTAGACGAAAGTTCTCCATCAGGTGTAATACAAACACAAAGAAAATAAGAAATAAATATTTTTTAGAAAAAAATTAAATAAATTTAAAAAAAAACTTTAGAATTATGTTTTTGAATTCTTTCAAAACCTAAAATAATCATATTAATGGTGACAAAAAATAAAGAAGATAAAGAAAGCAAAAAATAACTTTTTCCGTATTCATTTTCAATAAAGTCTTCATTAATATTTAATAATTTTAAAAAAGGTAGCTCTGAAATGTATGAAAAAACTTAAAACAAAAATTACAAAGAAAAAAAGAAAATAACTAAAAAAAAATTAGATAATTTATGCATTTTTTTCAAAATTTTTTTAAACTATATTCCCTGGCTATTAAAGAAATTCCGGCAATGCTAATGGAAAAAACAAAAATAAAAATTATTTTTTTTAGCTCCATTAATTTGCGAAAACATACTTATTTCTTTTAAACCAAATTTATTTTTTAAGAAAAATAAATCAATATTATTAGAAATATTGTTAAAAACTAAATAAATCATCATAGGAAAAGAAGAAAATAAAATAATTTTCCATATGTTTGTTTCTTTCATTTTTTGTGTTTTTTTTTCTAAATCATTCATTTAAAAAAATACCCCCTACCTTCTGAAGGTATAAGATTTTTTAAAAATTTTTATTATTACCATCCAATACCTAATTTTTTCTTAACTTTTTTTATTTTTTTTCTGCAATAAAACTGGAGTTTTTTGCTCCTTTTTCAAAAATTTCATATAAAATAGAGTTTTTATTATAAAAAGAAAATTTCTTTTGAATTTCATCAATTGTCTTCACCACTACATCGGAAACTTTTTCTTTTAAAATTTGATAAGAAGAATTTAAAAAATATTTTTCAGTTTCTTCCATTGATAAATCTTTTAAAGCTGAATAAATGGTTAAAAGGTTTGAAATTCCTGGTTTTTTTTCTATATCATAATAAATTTTTTTATCCGAATCGGTTACAGATCTCATAATTTTTTGTCTAATAACTTTCAATTCTTCTGAAATAAAAATACAACCTTTATCATTTTGCGGATCCAATTGAAAACTTTTGCTCATTTTTTTAGTTGGTTCGGTCAAAGATTTAATTGTATGACCCATTTTTAAAAATTCAGGAATAACAAAAGTTTCTCCGTACAAACTATTAAAACGATCAGCTAAATCGCGAGTCAATTCTAAATGTTGTTTTTGATCTTGACCAACCGGAACCACATTAGCGTCATAAAGTAAAATATCTGAAGCCATTAAAAGAGGATAAGTATAATAAGAAGTTCTTATGTTTTGACTAGAATTATTTTTTTTCTGTTCTTTAAATTGGATCATTCGGTTTAATTCGCCTAAATAAGAATTAGACTCCATTATATAACTCAAATAAGTATGTTGAACAACTTCTGATTGAACAAATAAATTAACCTGAGAAGGTTCTAAACCTGAAGCTAAATAAAGAGCCGCGATATTTTTAATTCTTTTTTTTAATAATGTTGGTTCTTGAAATTTTGTTAAAGCATGTAAATCAGCAATAAAAACATAAAGATCATATTCTTGATTAAATTTTTTTTGAAAATTAACTAACGGTTTAACGACTCCTAAATAATTACCTAAAGTTAAATCTCCAGTTGGCTTTATTCCCGTCACTAATCTTTTTTTTGCAATTGACATTTTTATCAACCTTTTTTTTAAATTTAATTATTTTTTTAATCGTATATAATTATATTACCTTTTAAAAAGCTTTTTTTATCATTAAATTTATTCTTAAAATATAGAGCAAAGAAAAAAAGAAAAGAAAAGAAAAAAGTTAAAATCAGTATTCTAAAAAAAAACAGCTGTTTTTCCTCCAATATTTCTCATATCGAATAATGGTTCGCCAAATAATTTATTAATTTCTTTGCCTTTATAAAAATGCTGTTTATGACATTGAATATTAGGATAAGGAAAAAAACATTTATTTCCTCCTTTTTCACAATTACGATAACCTTTATTAGGAGAGAATAACAACAAATAATAAAAAGAGAGAAATAAAATAGGGTGAATAAAAGTTAAAAATATTTTTCTAAAATTATTAAAATTAACTGGAACAAAAAAGAAAAAAAGAACGAAATAAGAAAAAGGTATTAAAAAGTGTTGTGAAATACTTAAAGCGCACCAAATTCTATCTTCTAAATTATTATTTCTTATAATTTGAACAAAATCACTGCTTTCAGGCATCCAAATCGGATGAAGGAAAAGATTGTAAATAAAAAAAGTTAATAAAGCGTCTACCATAATAATAATTATCAATAAAGAATGAATTTTTTTATTTTTAATTTTAAGTAAAAAAGATAATAAAATTAATAAAACAGCAATATTCATTTGAAAAGTAAAATATTTTAAATATCTAAAAAAAACTTCTTTACAAAAAAAAATTCCCTTTTCTTTTTTAGAAAAAATAAAAAAAGTTGTTATATCTGACAATATTGTAAATAAAGTTATAAATAAAACAAAATAAAATAATTTTTTCCCTTTAGGGTTTTTTAACATATTTAAAAAATTAAGTTTCTTTTTTTCTATTAATTGATTAGTATTCATTTTGTTTTTTAAATTAT
>NZ_LHCF01000004.1 GCF_001277135.1 Candidatus Phytoplasma pruni | reverse complement strand
TTAATTTTTATTATTAATAATAACTAATTTTTTAAAAAGGCGACAAAAAGTTACCTTTTTTTCAAAGTTCTAGTTTAAAGGGATATTTTTAAATAATTTATCTTAAATTTTGTTCATATTGGATAGGTGAAAGATAGTTTAATTTATTTAAAAGCCATTGATTGTTCCAAATAGAGATAATTGTTTGATAATATTTAAAACTAATTCTTTATTTTGTTTTTTTGAAAATATTAGAAGCGATAATTCGGTTATTAAAAGAATCAATAATACATGAAAAATATAAAAAACTTTGTTAAGTTTTAAAATAAGTAGATGTCAGTGAATAGTTTTTGCATTGTTTGTTTTGTTTTAAAGTCTGGCTTGATTAAATTAGGAACTATGTTTAAATCTTTTTTTAAAGAACGATAATGGTATTTATTTTTTTAATCCTTAAACAACGACAAATAACTTTTTCTTTCATAATGAGATAAACTTTTTTCTTAGTAATAGTTTCATTAAAAATTTTTTGCTATAAATCACTTATTTTTCTATACCCTAAGAAATATTCATGCATTTTACATAAAGATGCAATGCGTTTTTGTTGTAATTTTTAACTTCTTTTTTAATTTTAATTTGTTTTGAATTTTTAACCAATAATAAGTGCTTCTTTTCATTTTAATAGTTTTTAAAATGGTTGTTAAATTTAGTTTTTGATTAAATTGTTTAACCAATTCAAAAACTGTTTTTTTTATTATTTTTTTGATTTTTTTCATTAGAGTTTATAATAATAAATTATCAAATGAAGAAATAAAAAAAAATAAAATTTATTATTTACACATATTATAATAATATTTAAAAAAATTAATTATATTTTAAAATTAATAAATAATAATCAATATCACTAATGTTATTATATTTTTATTTTTTTAAAATAAGTTGATAAAACTTTAGATTATTTGTTTCTGTCCTGTTTTCTTTTGAAAAGTTAAGATGTTCAATATTAATGTTCTTTTATTTTAAAATAAAAATAACGGTCAAAAAAAGATACTGTTATTACAGGAATAGAACCTCCGCCGAGGTTCTATTTTCTTACCTACTTGAAAATGAGTATGTAATAATATGTTGTTTTAAAATGGTAAATTATCTAGTTTGAGGTTTATTATCTAAAAAGATGATTTTATGTACGATCACTTTTGTATTTGTTTTCTTTTGACCTTCGTTGTTGGTGTATTTTTGGATAGATAATGTTCCTTCTAGATAAATTTTAGATCCTTTATGTAAATATTTGTGACAGTTTTCAACTTGTGTTTTAAAAACAACACAAAGAATAAAATCTACTTTTTCTTTGGGTTGATTAACAGCTAAGTGAAAATCTATTTTAGGGATTTTTTTGTTATTACTGTGTTATAATGTATTGTTTTTCTAAATCATGTGCAATTCGACCGATTAATTAAACTTTGTTTAACATTTTTTATTCTTCTTATTTTTAGTTTAAAGACGGTTGCGGTCTTATAATTCTTTAATTATAAATCCAGCGGCTTATTAATTCATAAGCTGTATATCCAGACATTTAAATCTCCTTTTGTTTAAATTTTATTTAAATAGAAAAACAACTTTATTCACTTATCACCTACTCTTTCAAGATGAAGGGTTTTGGAAAGGTTTTAAAGTTAATAATCATCAAATCACTTTAGTATCTTATAAATTACCTTATCTTAGTTTTACCCCTCCTCCAACTGTGCCTTTTTTTAGGAACTGATCGTTTGCTTGAAATGCCATATATTGAAAAAAATATCGATGAAGAACCTAGAGGATAAAAGTGAATTTAGTTTAACTAATAAAGAAATTTATTTATTATCAATATATTTCCCTCTGATAAAAGTTATAGGATTACGGAAAAAGAATATTTTTATGGTTCTGAGGCGTTTTATCCTTATCCATACTAAAAAATAGAAACTACTTATTATGGTGTTTATAATGTACAAAAACCAAATCGAAAGAATCATAAATCGGTTATTAACCTTAACGAAGACAAAAACAATGCTTCCGAATTGATCGAATATAAAAAGGGTGATCCCTGTAAAAGAAGATCAAAACAACCTCTAAAAAAACATGCTTATGATTCACCAGTTAAAGAAATCCAGAAAAGTTATATAAAAAATGCAACAAACGCCCTTTAATATCAACAAAAAAAGACCTCTTATTTAAAGAGGTCGTTTTTTTTTAATTGTTTAAATAGATTTGATATTCTTAATTTTTGCATTTATATAGTAAAATTCTATTATTTGTTAATATTTATGGTTAACTTTACAATTTTTCTAACATATAATGGATAGCTACAACATGTAAAAGATTACCAGCATTAACGAAAAGATGCCAAATAAAATGGTAATATTTCTTATAGGAATTATTATAAAAAATAACTCCTGCGCTGTAAGCGACTCCACCTAAGACCAAAAACAACAAACTCGTTTTCAAATGCCAAAGAGAATGGATTAAAAAAAGACCACTCCAACCTAAGATTAAAAATAAAAACAAATGTAATTTTTCGCCTTTATCGAAACTCAAGATTTTAAAAGACATTCCTATAAAAACCACTATGGTTTGGATCAAGAAAAAGATCCAACCTTTTGTCACTTTAAGACTGCTGATAGAAAACAACTCTTGTTCTAATTTTAAAAATAAAAAAGGGAAGAAACTGCCCCAAATCAATAAATAAATACTTATATGATCTAATCTTTTGAATATTTTTTTAGCTTTAGTAAAAGCTAAAGCGTGATATAAAGAACTCATAGAATAAAGGATCATCATAGTCACAATAAAAGCGAATAAAGGAATACGACTGTGATCTTTACCATGTAAAGAACATTTATGAAAAAAATAAAAAATAAAAATACTGAAAGGAACCATTATGCCGTGTGATATCGCGTTAGCGATTTCTTCACCTATTGTTTGTCGTTCTACTTTTTTAGTTGGCCAATTCATTTTTATGCTATCCTCCTTTCTTGGGAATTTTTTTTAAATAATTAAAAAAGGTTATTTAATCATATTTTTTATTTTAACAAAAAAAATTTATTTATGCCAGTTTTGTAAAATACTGTTTTGAATTTCTTGATAATCTGTTTTAGTCAATTGGTTCATATGATTAACAGTGTCAATTATCAGCTCTTTTTCGTTATAACGCGGCAATAAATGTACGTGAAAATGAAAAACTGTTTGACCGGCTATTGCGCCGTTATTGTTTAATAAATTGATTCCTTCAGCGTTAAAGGTTTGAACTAAAACGTGACTCATTTGTTGGACTACTCCAAATAAATGTTTTAAGATCTCTGTCGGAACTGCGTGTATATTCGCATATTCCTCTTTAGTCGCCACTAATGTATGCCCTTTAGTGTTTTGCGAAACATCTAAAAAAGCGACCACTAAATCATCTTCATATAAAATATAACCAGGAATTTCTCGGCGAATAATTTTAGTAAATATAGTAGACATAATTAAAAAACCTCTTTTTTCTTCTATTTTTTTAAAAGAATAACTATTATTTATAAGATAACGTTATTTTAAATAAGTTCTGATATTTCTAAAATTATTTTTAGAAATATTTTTTAAAACCTCTAAACCTTTGTTTTGATAAATCCACTTAATTTGTTCATCCACTAACTTAGAAGCACCTAATTTTAACTCTATTTGTAGGGATTTATTTAAAGTTTTGATTTCTTGTAAAAAAACATATCTAGCGATAATAGAAGCCAAAGCAACGCTTAAATATTTAGATTCAGCTTGGGTTTCCAAAAGAAGATTGCGGAAAACTTCTTTTTCGTTGGCTAAATAAGCGAAATAATTTTTAGGAGAAGCAAATTGATCTAAAATAACAGGGTATTTTGGATTCGGCAATTCCTTTAAAAATTTTAAAAGATTATTGTTATGCAATAAAGCTTTGATTTTATTCAAATTATTGTTTTGAATTAAAAGGTTGTATTCTTGAGGAGAAAGGATTTGCACACGATAAGGTACTTTTCGCATCACTAAAGGAGCTATGTTCAAAATTTGTTGAGAAGATAATTTTTTAGAATCTTGAATGCCTATTTCTTGTAAAAAAGACATCTCTTCTTTTCTTATTAAAACAGCACATACCACAACCGGACCGAAAACATCGCCTGTTCCTACTTCGTCCAAACCAATGTTATTTGTTTTTGCTAAAAGACTCTCTTTAATAAGGCGGGGAGAAGATTCAGAAGATAAAGTCTGGGAAGGAGGATTAGACAAAGGAAGGTTTGTTTGCTGGGGAAAATTCAATTTTTCTTGAATAAAAGCAATTTCTGTTTGAATATTTTTACCTTGAAGCAAACAAGTTCCTGTTTTAAAAAAAGTAATTTTAACATTGTTTTTTTTAATAACCGCCATAACGGTAGGATTATTATGCGAAATCATGTCTTTTTGGTATTTTTTTTGCAGACTTTTTATTTGTTCTAAATTTAATTTAAAAGTGTGATTTTCAGACATTAAAAACCTCTTATTTTTCCTTGGAAAAAGAATGATTTAATTGATCGATTTAGCTATCTTGTTTTTATTTTTAAGTTAAAGACCAATCAATAATAGGAATTTTATTTTGCGCTAAATATTGGTTTGTTTTAGAAAAAGGTTGAGAATCGAAAAATCCTCTATGAGCTGAAAGGGGCGAAGGATGGGGACTTTTAATAATATAATTTTTTTCCGCATCAATGTATGGTTCAAAAGTTTGTGCGAATTTACCCCATAAAATATAGACAATCTTTTCTTTGCGGTTTAAAGTTTTTAAAATATTTTTAGTAAAACTTTGCCAACCGATATAACTATGACTTAAAGGTTTTCCTTTTTCTACCGTTAAAATAGCGTTTAATAATAAAACTCCTTGAAAAGCCCAATTAGACAAATTGTTTGTCTTTGTTTCTAAAGATAAATCATTTTTCAACTCTTTAAAAATATTTCTTAAACTAGCGGGCGTTTTATCGTTTAAAACACTAAAAGACAAGCCATGAGCTTGATTAACGCCGGGATAAGGATCTTGTCCTAAAATAACTACTTTTACTTTCTCCCAAGGGGTGAATTCAAAAGCATTAAAAATATTTTTTTGAGGAGGAAAAATTTCTTTGCCTTGGTTATATTCTTCTTCTAAAAAAAGCGATATTTTGTGAAAATATTTTTTTTGTTTTTCTTGTTCTATGATGGTTTTCCACACAATATTATTTTATCCCAATTCTTTTAATTAATGGTATTTTTATTCTTTTTCCTCTTCTTTGCCATAGTCCCTTATATAGGATAAATATAAATCAAACATAAATAAGATCAAGACTACAAAAAAGACAAAATAAACATAAAATTCGGGAATAATAAGCACGTGTTTAGCTCTAATATCCTCATATCGTAAATTTGTTTCATAATCCGCAGATTCCTTATTAGTCGCTTCGTTATCTCCTTTGGTCGTTATTAATGTTTTATCTTTGTCTTTGGTATTTCTTTCGTTGATCTCGTTTTTAACAACTCTATGGATAACATATCGAGCACCTTTTTTTTGCAAATCTGAAATATCTGACGTTGTGCCATCTGCTTGTTTCCCGCTAGGTTCAAAAACAATGATATCTCCATCTTTTTTACCTTTGCTAGATGGTTTTAATTTTTCCTTATCTTCGTCTGATATATATTTAATCAAAACATAATCTCCCGGTTTGATAGTTGGGTACATGCTTGGCGTCGGCACTTTAGATAAACTAAAACGAAAATATTTCAAAGTGGTAGCTAATGATCCAAAAACATTAAATAACATCATTAAAACAACTAAGAATAAAATAACGTAATAGAAAACAGTAACAATAATTTTAAAAATATTTTTTATTGGAGAATGATTATTTTTTTTCATGATTTTTTTGTACCATTACTTTTCGAATCTTTTGAGAAATAAATTATTAGAAATAGAATTAACTAACTCAATTATAATATATTTTTATTGTTTTTGGGATAAATTGAATCAATTTTTTTTCATTCTTTTTTATTAATGAAAAAAGGGACAAAATAGTTTTTAAAAAATTCGTTAAGTTAGAAAGTTTCTAATTATTGATAAATAAAGCTCATAAATTAAGATAATTGTTTATTCGTTGGACAACCCTTTCTAATAGAGATTCTTAAATCATGGTTTTGTATCTTTTTTTTGTTATAATGTTGATATAAAATAATTTATGTTTAAATTTAAAGTACATTAGAGGACAAAAAGAAATATGAATACAAAAGTAGTTTCTACTTCGACTAGTTGTTTAGATTATTATTCTGAAGCTGGTGAAATTGATTTAATAAGGATTAAAATTTATATTGATGGTAAAGAATATATAGACGGAGAAAATTTAAGTGCTTATGAATTTTACGAAATTTTAAATAAAAATCCGAAATTAGTGCCTAAAACATCTCAAATTTCAGTAGGCGAATTGGTAAATTATTTTAAAAAATTAGCTCAACAAGGTTATAAAAGGGTTTTAGTGACTACTATTTCTGCCCAATTGAGCGGTACTTATAATGGCGTCGTTCAAGCACAAAAAATAGTGAAAGACGAAATTGAAGTGATTCCTTATAACACTAATACAGTTGGTTTTTCGGAAGGCTATTTCGCTCTGGAAGGGCTACGTTTATTTAAACAAGGGGCTTCTGTTTCGGAAGTTATTCAACATTTAGATAAAATAAAAGCCAATAATACGATCTTTTTTGTTGTTAATTCTTTAACTCAATTAATCCAAAATGGTCGTTTAACTAAAACAAAAGGTTTTTTAGGAAGATTTTTTAGGGTTAAACCTATTTTACAACTAAACGACAAAGGTCAAATAGTGATGGTACAAAAAACTTTCTCTACCGAAAAAGCTTTTGATTATATTATTAACCAAATTAAAGATTATACTAAAGGTAGAAAATATCTTCTGTATTTGCCCTTTACTGGAAACCCTGGATTAAGAAAAGATTTTAGAGTCGCTTTAGAAAAAGAACTAAATTTAACTAATATTTTAGAAATGCCTTCATCTCCTTCTTTAGGCGCTCATGTCGGCAATAATGTTGTTGGAGTAGGGATTATTTTACAAGATTTATAAAATTCAAAAAAATAATCTAAAAGAGACTTTTATGAAAGTTAATCATAAACAAATAGATAAAATAAAGACAGCTCAAAAAGTTTTAAAAATTTTAAAACAAAACCACTTTGAAGCTTTTATTGTTGGTGGAGCAGTGAGAGATTTATTGTTAAATGTGTCTTTTTCTGATGTAGATATTACTACTAACGCTCATCCTTCTGTGGTGCAAAAATTATTTCCTTCTGTTCCTACTGGTTTGAAATATGGTTCTTTAAAAATTTTTTGGGAAGGTCATTCTTTTGAAATCACTACTTATCGCAAAGAAGGGAAATACCTCTCACATCGTTATCCTTCAGAAATATCTTTTATCTCTGATATTAAAATAGATCTTATGAGACGTGATTTCACTATAAATAGCTTACTATTAAATGAAGATGATGAAATTATCGATTATGTTAATGGAAGGCAGGATTTAGCTAAAAAACTGATTAGAACAGTAGGTGATCCGTATCAAAAATTCACAGAAGATGCTTTAAGGATGATGAGGATTTTTTATCTACAAGCTAAATTGAATTTTGATCTGGAAGTTGAAACGAAAAAGTTTTAAAAGAAAATATTTTTTTATTGGCAAAAATAAAACCGCAAACTTTATTAAAAGAATGGAAAAAATTTTAAAACAGAAAAATCTTACCAAAGCGTTTCGTTCTTTCCGAGATAATAACGCTCTTGAAGTGTTAACTAATTTTAAAAAAATCGTTCTTTTCGCCTTAGAAAAGAAAATAAACCATTTTACTTACGAATTATTTTTTAGTTTAGCTTTTCTTTTAGAGCCAAAAATTATCAATGATTACCCTTTTAAGTCAGAAGAAAAAACCTTATTTCAACAAATAGCTTTTTGGTATCAAAAACAACATTATCTCTTATCAGAATACGACACTCAACAACATTCTTCTTTAAATCAACAAATAAAAAAAAATTAAATTTAAATAAATAGTGAATAAAAAAAGTATGAAAAAATTAACTTATAAAGGTTTTTTTATAAATGAATTAAAAAGAGGAAAAAAGATGTATAAAAATCAAAGCAATATTTTAAAAGAAAAAAAAATTGGTCAAAAATATCAATTAATAGGGAAAGTAACTGGCATCAACCAAGGAGAAGACTTCTATAATACGACTATTTCTTTACCTGAAGGAAAATGCGTTAACATTAAATTAGAACCTCAATATACTCCTCCTATTAAAGATAAGATTTATCTTTTTACGGTTATTTGTGCTGAAAAAAAAGAAGATACGGTTTTTATTTGTCAAGATTATACTTTAATAGAGAATGTATTAGATTATCAACCAACTTATGAACTTTATTCGCATTTTTTTAATTGTTCTCCTATTTCGTTCGCTTTAGTGGATGAAATAATTCAAACTTATTTAGATAAAATTCAAAATAAAATATTAAAAGAAATCACGACTAATTTATATTTGAAAAATAAAACTTCTTTTTTAATTTGGCCGGCAGCTTTAAAAACGCATCATAATTATTATGGCGGATTAGGTTATCACACAACTAATATGTTAAAATCAGCTGAATCTTTCGTACGAATTCATTCTTTTTTAAACGTTGATTTATTGTATGCTGGAATTATTTTACATGATATGGCCAAAATAGAAGAATTCGATTTTTCCCAAAAAAAATATTTAAAAAAAGGTTCTTTATTAGGTCATTTAGTGTTAGGTTCTAACAACATTCACGAAGAAGCGCTGAATTTAGGTTATCAAGATAAAGAAGAAGTAACATTATTAAAACATTTATTAATTTCCCATCACGGTTTTTTAGAATATGGAGCCCCTAAAAGACCTCAAACTAGTGAAGCGCTTTTATTATGGCATTTAGACGATATAGACGCTAAATTAACCGCTTTGGGAGAGCTTTTAGAAAAAACTCCATCGGGAGAATTTTCAGAACCCTTATCAGCTGTAGGTAAAAGAAATTTTTATAAACCTTTATTTGACGAAAAAGATAAGAATAAAGAATAATAAAGATTTTCGAAGGTCTTTTTTTAAAATTAATGGGCGTTTTTTTATTCAAATAAAGGGGCTTTATTTTTGTCAAAAAGGTTTTCTTTTGTGTTAAAATGAATTTATGAAGAGAAAATCAAAGTAAACTAGTCAACTTTTAACCTTTCAATTTTACAAAATTAAAAAAAGAACTAGTTCAATTTATTTTTTTTAGAAAGAAAAGGATTTAAAAATGTTTGAGTTAATCAAAATTAATAAGGGTTTTGTTACTAAAACCGGCGTATCTACAATAGGTTTAAATAATATCTTTTTAAAATTGCCAAATAAAGGTTTAATCTTTATTTTAGGAAAATCAGGATCGGGCAAATCGACTCTTTTAAACTTGTTGGGAGGACTCGATAAGTGTGATAGTGGAGATATATTAATTAATAAGTTTTCTATAAAAGAATTAAAACAAAATGATTTAGACGACTATCGAAACGGCGTTTTAGGCTTTATTTTCCAAGAATTTAATTTAATAGAAAGTATGAATGTTTATGAAAATATCGCTTTAGCTAATGAGCTTCAGGGCCAAAAACCGGACAATAAACTAATTTATAACTTATTAAAAGAAATGGAACTTTTAGGTTATGAAGAAAGAAAAATTAACGAATTATCAGGCGGACAAAAACAAAGAATAGCCATCGCTCGTGCTTTGGTTAAAAATCCGGAGATTATTTTAGCGGATGAACCAACAGGGAACCTGGATTCAAAAACTGGCGAACAAATTTTTAATATTTTAAAAAAATTATCACAAGATAAATTAATTCTTATAATTTCTCACGATGTTGAAAGTGCTTTTAAATATGGAGACCGTGTGATCGAATTAAAAGATGGTCAAATTATAGAAGATTTAACTAAAGACCGAAACTTAGTTAAAACTAAGCAACCTAAGTTCACTCAAGGACAAGTTTTAAACGAAGACATAATTCAACAAATTCAAGATCAAGCTAAAAACGCTCATAGAGAAGGATTTGTGCCAACACAAGAAGTTCTTTTAGAAGAACAACCAGTAACGTTGAAAAATGTTTCAAGTCAACTACCTTGGAAAAAAGCTTTTAAAATGGGAGCTTCTGCTTTCAAAAATAAAAAAGTTTCATTAGTGTTTTCGGCACTCATTGTTTCTTGGGCGGCGACTATTTTTGCATTCATTGTAGAAACTTTTATTTCTTTTAAAGAAGCATTACGGAAACTTATCTTAGTTACAATTACAGGTTATGCAAATGCGAATCCTGCAATGAAAAAACAAATTGAAGAAAGTGTAAATTTGCAGCTTGAACAAAAATATGACACTTTAAAAGAACAGTTTTATTTGGCTCGCATAGGTTTAATTATTGTTTTAATAGTTATGAGTCTTATTGCCTTTATGATGATATACATGTATTTCAACGCCAGCATTAAATTGAAAAAGAAAGAAATTGGTTCTTTAAGAGCTTTAGGAGCGCGAGGTTCAACAGTTTCTAAAATATTTTTATCTGAAGGATTTATTTACGCAACAACCATCAATATATTAATTTTAGCTTTCCATTTGTTAGTAGGAGCAAGGTTTACAGTTTTTTCAATAATAGCAACACTTAGATTTTGGTTGATTTTAGGAGTGGAATATTTATTTGTTTACGCTTTAACATTCCTTTCTATTGCTCTTCCAATTTACAAATTATCGCGCAAAAAGCCAATTGATGTTATCGCAAATAAATAATTACAACAAATTTTTATTTAGACCTTATTTTTAAAAAGGTCTTTTTTAATGTTTTTTATATCTAGAAAATATGTTTCTTTAAGGAGTAAATATTTTTTTAAAAGAGACAATGTAATATAATAATAATGAATATCATTTTATGATATCAATTAGAAAATAATTTTAAATATAATTTAGAAAGGTTATACACAAATGTCAGACAACACTACACCAAAAATAGATTTTCAACAGTTAATTAATCAACAAGAATTAGTTTTAGTATATTTTTACGCTTCTTGGTGTTATCCTTGTCAAAAATTAATGCCTGTTTTAGATGAATATTTTGCCAAAAATAAAAATATTTCTTTAGTTAAAATCGATATTGATCAACATCCGAAAATAACGAAAGAAAATAAAGTAAATACTTTCCCTACTTTAATTTTTTATAAAAACAGGAAAGAAATCAAAAGAAGAATAGGCTATTGTTCTTCAGAAGAATTAAAATCTTTTTTAGAAAATAATGCATAATTGTTTTTGATAAAAAAGAAAGCAGTGTTTAATAATGAAATATGGATGGATTTTTTTTAATAAATAAAGAACCTAATATGACATCGCATGATGTCGTTTATAAAATCAAAAAAAAATTTAATTTTGCTAAAACGGGTCATACAGGGATTTTAGATCCTATGGCAAAAGGACTTTTAATCGTTTTAATCAATCGAGCAACTAAATTAGCTTTTTTGTTTGAACATTTAAATAAAGGTTATCAGGGGAGTATGATTTTTAATAAACAATACGACACTTTAGATATAACTGGTACTTTAACCGCTCAAAAAGAAATACCTTTGACTAATGAAATGATACAAGAAAGTTTTCGTTTTTTCGATCAAAAACAATATCTACAAAAACCTCCTCTTTATTCCGCCATTAAAGTTAAAGGGGGGAAATTATATGATTTAGCGAGGAAAAACATCGAGATAGATGTTGCTCCTAGAAAAGTTAAAATATATCATTTAGAGATGGTTTCAGCGTTGAAAAACGATCAAATAAAATTCGTGACTAATGTTTCCAAAGGAACCTATATTAGAGGCTTGGCGAGAGATATTGGGGAAAAAATGAATACTTACGGTTCTTTACAATCTTTAACAAGAACCCAAATTGGTTCTTATAATTGGAAACACGCTAAAACAATTGATGAGGTTAGTTTAGAAGATTTAAACGATGTTAAAATCTTATTTCAAAATCATAAACAAATCCTTTTAAACGATTATTTCGTTAGATTGGTACAAAACGGTGTTTATTTAGACGAAAGACAGATTATAACTGATGAACCTTTCTTGGTTTTAGATAAAAAAGAAAATTGGGTCGCTTATTATGAACCAATTAAAAAAAATAAATACCGTCCTAGATATTTTTTTTAATAAGTAAAAGTTTTTTTGCTTCATAACCAAAAGACTTTATAAATTAAAGTCTTTTTTTATTGATAAAAAAATATTTTTTTCTTCCTTAGAACCAATACGCCTCAAAAAGATCGTTTCTCAGTTTTAAACAAAGATAAAATAAATTTTACCATCAGAAGAAATTTAACAAAATTTCATTAATAAGAAAAAAATATAAAAAATAATTATAAATTAATGATAAAATTTAATAGTAAACAAGATAAATTTTTTTGCAAATTTATATAAAAAAGGAGAATCAATTTTGTTAAGTATTTTTATTTTTAAAAGATAATGATATTTAAGATTGAATAAGAATTATGAAAGGTTTATTAGTTTTATATAATGGTTTTGAAGATTGTGAAGCTTTAGTAACAAGAGCTTTACTGAAAAAAACAAATTTAGATGTTACTACTTTGACATTAAACGAATCTTTAAATGTTTTTTCATCGCAAAAACTTCAAGTTAAAGCAGATATGTATATTGATCAAGTTAATTATGATAATTATGATTTTTTAATTCTTCCAGGTGGTCCATATGTAAAAAAATTATTAGATGAAAACGTTCGTGACTTACAAATTATTTTAGATATTATTAAACATTTTGCCGATAGAAACAAAATTATTGGAGCTATTTGTGCAGCGCCATCTTTCTTAGGGAAGCTTAATTTATTAGAAAATCATCAATTTACTTGTTATCCTGGTTATGAGAAATATATTGTTGGCAATTATACAAGTGAAATTCCAACAGTTGTGAGCGGTAATTTTGTTACTTCTCAATCTCCAGCAACAGTTTTTGATTTTGTCTCTCATTTGATAGATCAATTAATCGTTTAATAATAGTTATAAATAACGATTATTAAAAATATTTTTAGTCCTTAATTAGAAACAATTAAAAAAGTTGAAATATTTTAGTCATTAAATATAAAAAATAATTATAAAAAAATTTAAGAAAGAAGAATATAAAATATTGATGCAAACACAAAATTCTGAAAAAAATATTTCGTTTCCAAGTTCTAAAAAACCAATAACTATTTTAGGTTTCCCTCTTTATTTAATTTTAATTATTTTAGCTATTTCCATAGCTTATTTAGGCTTTTCTTTTAGCGTGGAAAAAGTTGACACAGTTGACAAAGGCGTAATAAAATGGCACAATTTAATTGGTGTTTTATTAATCGCTATGGTTGTAGCTGAATTATTTAAAGTAATAGGTAAAAAAACTCCTATTTTAAAAGATATTGGCGGTGGAGCTATTTTAAGCTTATTAGTGCCTGCTTTTATTTTCAATTATAATTGTACATTTTTAAACGATAAATTCCGATTCAATTTGTTTCAACAAGCTTTTAGAGATAATATAAAAACCTTTAACGGTGCTATCGGTTTTTCTGAAATGTTTGTTGCTTCTTTAGTGGTTGGGAGCCTTTTAGGAATTGACAAAGAAATGTTGAAAAGAAATGGTCTTAAATTTTTATCTTTAGTAGTTATTTCTTTAATCGTTTCAGCTACATTTGTCGGTATAGCCGGTTGGTTTTTAAACCCTATAGGTGGTATTGATCGTCTTGGTGGTAGTGGGCAAGACAAAAACGGTGCTTTAAATGCTTTATTTTATATTTTTGTCCCTATTGCTAGCGGTGGTCTGACTTGCGGCATCATTCCTCTATCTACTATTTTTTCCCAAAGAAAAGGAAAAGAGATTGTAGGCGGTGCCGATGGAACGACTGTTCAAGCATTGTTTACAGCGCACATAATAACTGCTTTATTGATTGGCGGTATAGTAAGCGTTATGTTTAGTGGATTAATTAAAAAAATATTTGGCAAAAGTAAATTCAGCAGCCCAACTGGTTCATTAGAAAAAGAACTTTTGCCTTCTTTTGTTCCTAATGCAGAAGCAAATACGGCAGAAGTTAAAAAAGAAGAAAACAAAATTACTTTTGAACAAATCAAAACTGGTTTTGTAGCTATTTTCGCTTTATACGCTGTAAGTGCTTTAACCCGTTCTCTTCTTGCATGTTTAATACCAAGTGCTAAAAATTTAATTCCACCAACTATTATTTTCTTAGTGGTTTTAGTTTTAGTTTTCAAAGTGTTTGACATTATTTCTGATCGTTTCGTTAAAAGTATTGAACAAGCGTCTAAATTAGTGACTAATAACTTATCTTCCGCTATTTTAGTTGTTATCGGGGTAACGATAGATATTAATGCAGTGATAAAAAACGTAAGTAATATTAACTTTTTCATTGTTTCTGTTTTAACCGTATTAACAACCGCATTAACGTCTGCTATTGTCGGAAACAAAATGGGTTATTACCCAGTACAAGCTTCTATTGCTGGTGGACTTTGTGCTAACAGTATTGGTGGGGTAGGTAATTTAGCTATTTTAGAAGCATCAGATTCCTTCGAATTGATGCCTTATGCGCAAATTTCTACTCGTATTGGTGGAGATTTAGTGGTTATTATCGCTAGCATCTTTTATCCTGTTTTTTATACAATATCTATTTTATAGTCTATAGTCAATTAATTTTTAAAAATCCCAAAACTAAACTGTTTTATTTGTCGCAACAGTTTAGTTTTTTTCTTTTTTAAACGATAATCACTCCAAGGTGAAAGGTAAACTATAATCATTTATTCTAAAAGACGTTTAATGGGAAAAAAATAAATTTAACAATTATCCATCTATTTTATTTTTAATTCCTTCGCTGCGTAACATAAATGTTTTTTATTGTTCCAAAGTAATTCAATAATAGATATTTTCAGGAAATAAAAGATTAATTTTACTTCAAAAATACATTTTTAATATTTTTATATGTTAAAATAAAAAAGGTTGCTTAATTTAATTATAATTTGAATAAAATTAAAAAAGTTTTTGACGAAAATATTTCCAACTAATATGTTAGAAAAAAATATAAAAAGGAGAAAAATATATTATGAAAATCATGTCTGTTAATGCAGGTAGTTCTTCTTTAAAATTTCAATTATTAAATATGAAAAATGAAGAAGTTCTTTGTGACGGTTTATTTGAAAGAATAGGCAATACGAATACTATTTTTAAAATTAAAACACCAGGACACAAACAAGAACAAATTGTTCCTATTTCGGACCACAAACAAGCGGTAGAAATGTTGTTAGAATATTTAATTGAAAAAAACTTCATCAAAATGCTAGATGAAATTGATGGAGTAGGGCACAGAATTGTTCAAGGTGGAGAATATTTTAAAAATTCTGTTGTTTTAACAGAGGAAAACATTAAACAAGTTGAAAGTTTAAATAATTTAGCTCCTCTTCACAATCCTGCTAATCTTTTAAGCATTAAAGTTTTTAAAAAAGTTTTGCCACAAACTTTACAAGTAGGTGTGTTTGACACTAATTTCCATCAAACTATGCAAGAACAAAACTTTTTATATGCGACGCCTTATGAATGGTATCAAAAATATAAAATTAGAAAATACGGTTTTCATGGCATCTCTTATCAATATATCTCCCAAAAAGCACAAGAAATTTTCCAAAAACCTAACTTAAAATTAATAGTTTGTCATGCTGGCAACGGCGTTTCTTTAACTGCTATTGAAAATGGTAAATCCGTAGATACTTCCATGGGCTTCACTCCTTTAGAAGGCGTACCGATGGGAACGCGTAGTGGCAATGTAGATCCTAATATTGTTACTTTTATCGCTGATAAAGAAAATAAAACAGCTAAAGAAGTGATTAATGAATTAAATAAAAAATCCGGTTTATTAGGTGTTTCAGGCATTTCTAATGACGGACGCGATTTAGAAAACATGATTCAAAAAAACAACAAAAGAGCTTTATTAGCTTTTGAAATTCAAATCAAAAGAGTTGTTGATTATATCGCTAGTTATTATGTTTTACTGAAAGGTGCTGATGCTTTAATTTTTACAGCCGGAATAGGTGAAAATTCTTCTTTCTTCCGCAGAGAAGTTGTTAAACGTTTAGAGGTTTTAAATATTTATTTAGATCAAGATTTAAACAATCAACGACTGCCAGGAGAAAGAGTCATTTCTACACCTGAATCTTCAGTTAAAGTAATGGTTATCCCTACTAACGAAGAAATAGCTATAGCTCGAGATGTTGTGGCTTTAAAACAAAACAACTAATTTTTTTTCAAACCTTTTTACCACTTTGACTTTACTTAAATGTTGAAGTAGTAAAAATTATCGGAGGGGTACTCAAGTGGTTTAAGAGGCTCGCTTGGAAAGCGCGTAGATCTGAAAAGATGCGAGGGTTCGAATCCCTTCTCCTCCGCCAAATTAATAAATATTTTTCTAATGTTAAAAAAAAATCTCTTGATTATTTTTGAACTTTTTTTATCGCTTTATAACAAAACATCTTTTAAATAAAACATTTAATCGGATTAAATCTTTTCTTTAAAAGATGAACAAAAATAAATATATTCCCAAAAGTTTAATTTTTTTAATATTAAAAAATACTTCTCAAAATGAAAAAAGGTAATTTGATTCATATGAAACAATATTTAGAATTATGCAATTGGATTGTAGCAAAAGGAGAAGTGCGCAAAAATCGCACTAAATTCGTTACTCAAAGTATTTTTGGTTATCAAATGCGTTTTAATTTAGAGGAAGGTTTTCCTTTGGTTACTACTAAAAAAGTTCATTTAAGATCTATTATTCATGAATTATTATGGTTTATCAAAGGAGATACTAACATTCGTTACTTAGCAATAAATAATGTTAATATTTGGAATGAATGGCCTTATCAAAAATTTTGTCAATCGTCAGATTTTCAAGGCGAAAGTCAGAAAGAATTTATTGATAAAATTAAAAAAAATGCTCAATTTGCAGAAAAACATGGGGATTTAGGACCTGTTTATGGAAAACAATGGCGTGATTTTGCCGGAATAGATCAATTGCAAAAAACCATTCAAGAAATAAAAAAAACCCTAATTCACGTCGTTTAATTGTTTCAGCTTGGAATCCGCCTTTGGTAGACGAAATGGTTTTACCTCCTTGTCATGTCTTAATGCAGTTTTATGTCAATAAAGGCAAAATTTCTTTACAATTGTTTCAACGTAGTGGTGATGTTTTTCTAGGCATCCCTTTTAATATCGCTTCATATTCTTTGTTATTGATGATGGTGGCACAAGTGACCGGTTTAGAAGCTTATGAATTTATTCATACTTTAGGTGATGCACATATTTACCACAACCATTTGGAACAAATCAATATTCAAAGAAAGCGTATACCAAAAAAACTACCTCAAATGCTTTTAAACCCTCAGGTAAAAAACATTGAAGATTTCTGCTTTGAAGATTTTAAATTAGAAAATTATCATTATCATCCATCTTTAAAAGGAGAAGTAGCAGTATGATTAGTTTGATTACCGCCTTGGATTCTAATTTTTAATTGGAAATAAAAATAGTTTACCTTGGCATTACCCTAAAGATCTGATTTTTTTTAAAAAAAAACTTTCCAAAAAAAAGTTTTAATGGGGTGGAATACCTATCTTTCTTTAAAACAATATTACCGCAATAAATCTTTGCCTTTTGCTACCGCTTATATCGCTAGCAATTCTCAACAAGGCAATTTATCAGACGGAATTATTGTCAACGATTTAATCGCTTTTTTAAAAAAGTATCAAAATTCGCAAGAAAATATTTTTATTATAGGCGGAAGTCAAATTTATGCTCAATCCTTGCCTTATGCTGATGTTTTATATATCACTCATATCTTAAAAAGGTATAAAGGGGATTCTTTTTTTCCTTACGTAGACTTGGCCCAATACCAACTCATAGAAAAAGATATCCAAGAAGAATTGATTTTTGCTACTTATCAAAAAGGAGGCAAAGTTAAATAATGTTTACTTTATTTTTCGTCACATCTTTTTTAACTTTTTATATTTCCTTTGTTGTGTATTGTAAATGCGGCATAGAAGGTTATTTTTTAAGTTTTTTCGCTAGTGTAGCCTTATCTTGGATTATGGTTTTATTGGTGTTTTTTATTATGATGTTTATTAACAGAAGGTTAAAAATTAACAACTCTTTTCAACAGAAAGTTGTTGCTAGCATCTCTAAATTAATTCTTAGATTTTTCCGTATTAAAGTAACAGTTTATAACCAAGAATTAATACCTTATAAAGGGAATTTAGTAATTTATTCTAATCATAAAACTAATTTTGATCCTTTTATTATCGCTTGTGCGATTGATAGAACTATGTCTTTCTCGCCTAAAGATGATTTGTATAAAGGTCGTTGGGGTTGGTTTTTAAGTTATTATTTTAATTCTATTCATTGTTTAAAAATAGTCAGAGACAATCCTCGCGCAACAGCACAAAACTTAAACCAAGCGATTGAAAATGTGAAACAAGAACTAGCTATGCTTATTTTTCCTGAAGGTGGCGTTGTTAACAAAAAAAACGATAAAATCATCAGTACTTTAGATGGAGCTTATAAAATAGCTGTTAAAGGCGAAGCAAACATTCTTCCTATCACTCTCAAAGGGGCTTATAAAATGAGAAAGAAATTTTGGTTCAAAAGAAAAAAAATCGAAGTAATCATTCACCCTCATATTAAATATGAAGAATATAAAGGCAAAAATACACAACAAATAGGTCAAGAAGTGGCTGATATTATTAATTCAGCTTTATAAAAAACAAAATAGAAAGTATGCTTGCAAGCCTGATGTTTAACAAATTATTTTTTCAACGAATAACCAAAATATTTCTTTTGGGTATGTTTTTCTTTTTCATGATTACTTATTTTCCTTTCTCATCTAAAAATAGTAAAAATGTTTCTAACGATCTGTCTTCTGTAAAAAAGGTTCATCATTATCAAGAAGAAGAGGGAGATTTTTTTCCAGATGAAAAAAGGAAAAAAATAATATAAAAACAGAAACCGTCAACGGTGAAACATATTTGACTTTTTCTCAATATGACGAAAACGGCTTTTTATCGCAAGAAAGAAAATTTCATCAAAACGGTACTTTTGCTCTTTCTTATAAAAATTTTTACCTTAACGGACAATTAAAAACTGTGAGAGAAAATTATCAAAATAGCGATCAGATACATTTTATCCGCAAATACAATAAAAAAGGTGTTTTATACGAGGGGGAAACTTTTTCCTTGCAAGGCAAAACCATTGGTAAAATAATTAATTTTCCGGACGAAGGTTTAATTCAAGAAAATATTTATCACCCGGACAATGAACAACTTTCTCAAGTGTTAGAATACACTTCAGAAGGACAATTGATGCGTTCTTGGAAATATTTTTTCGATTCTAAAAGTTTAAAGAATAATGTTCAAAGATTTATAGAATATGATGCTGATGGCAAAATTCTGAAAATCACTTATTTTTATCAAAATTTTAAACAAAAAGTGATCTACGACAGACATAAGTCCGAAAGGAAAAACAATTTATTTGGTTGTTTAAATTTTTTTAAGAAAAAACTAATCATTTTTATGATAGTAAAATTCATTAATATTAAAAAAAAGATTATTTTAGTTCAAAAAAGGAGATTATTTCCTTTTTTTCTTCTTTAAAAAAGTGAAAAAAATATCACGTTATTAACTTCTTTTTTCCGCAAAAAAGAGAGAGGAAAAGTAAATAAATTTTATTTTCTTTATTTATTTTATAATTAATGTATAATTAAATTGAAATATAAATTTGTTTGAATTCTTCAAAAAGAAAATTATCAAAAGCATTATTTTTATCAACTTTGCATTAGTTATAAAAATAATGTATTTTCTTTTATGAAACTTCATTTTTAATTTTAAATAAACTAAAAAGGATATAAAAATGTAATGATTAGAATAACAAAATTAGCCCATTCTAATAATTACATAAATAAAAATTTATAAAATATAGGTAATAAAACATGCAAATTAAAAAAAAAATAACGATTTTGTACAATATCACTTTGACGTGACTGTCAATGAATTCGAATCTTATATCAAAAAAGCTTTTGACAAAATTCAACCTAAAGTAGAAATTAAAGGCTTTAGAAAAGGACATGTTTCCCAAAAAGTTTTTGACAAGCATTATGGCCATTCGGCTTTATATAAAGATGCTTTCGGCATCATATATGTAGAAAAATTTCAAGAAATATTAACTAATAAAGAATTTAAAACTGTAGGAGAATCTAAATTAGTTGATTTTGATATTGAAAAATTAGACAGACAAAAACCTTTTAGTTTCGGTTTAGAAATAGCTTTAAAACCAGAAGTAAAAATATGTGATTACCAAAAAATTACATTAAATGATTTTAGAAAAAATGTCACTGATGAAGATGTTCAAGCGCAAATGGATTTATTATTAAAACAAAACGAAACATTAGCGCCAAAAACAACTGATAATCCTTTAGAAATGGGCGATGTAGCTATTTTCGATTTTAAAGGTTTTGTGGACGGCACTCCTTTTGAAGGTGGAGAAGCGACAAATCACAGTTTAGAAATTGGTTCTAATCAATTCATTCCTGGTTTTGAAACAGGTATGTTAGGAATGAAAAGAAAAGAAAAAAGAGATATAAAAGTGGTTTTTCCTGAAAATTATGGTAAAAAAGAATTAGCTGGAAAAGAAGCGGTTTTTCAAATCTTTTTAAAAGAAATAAAAACTCCTCAAAAATTCGTTGTAACGGATGAATCTATTAAAAATTTAAAATTACCTAATATTGAAACAGTAGATGAGTTGAAAAAAAACATTAAAGAACATTTAGAAAACCAAAACAATTCAGAATATAATAACGAAGTTCTACAAAAAGTTTTTGAATATTTAATCGCTAATTCTACTTTAACACTTCCTCAACATTTTGTACAAACAGAAGTAGAAAATATCAAACAACAATTTGCTTCTCAACTGCAAGAACAAAACATGAATTTAGAACAATATTTAAAAATGACTCATTCTAACGAAGAAGAATATGAAAAAAACATTTCTGAACAAGCTTTAAAAAACGTTCAAATTAATTTCTTATTAGACGAAGTAGTGGCTAAAGAAAATATACAAGTTACTCCAGAAGAGATAGAACACAGATACCAACAAATAAGCGCATATTATAAAATTCCTATCGATAAATTAAAAGAAAATTATGCTGTGGAAAACATCAAAAACGGTTTATCTCAAATTAAAGCTGGCGATTTGTTAATTAAAAAAGTTGCTTTTAAAGAAGAAAAAGAAGTTTCCCGACCAGAAACAACAAAAGAAAATAAATAAATTATTTTTTCACAATAAAAAATTTTTTTAGATTATAATATAATTTATAATCTTAATAAAAATGAACAAAATAATATTAATTTAACTTCACGCATAAAAAAGGATGAGTGGTGAATAAAATGAATAAAAAAGAAAACATTGATAAAATAGAAAAAATCGATAAAAAAAATAAAGCAAAAATGGATGATGATATTATTCCTAACGAATTGCCTGTTGTTATTGTGAGAAACGTTGTGCCCATTCCTTCTAATGACTTTAGAATTGAAATAGGACGCTCTTTTTCTATCAATGCTATTAAGCAATCAGAATTACTTGAATCTCCTTACGTGGTCATTTTATTGCAAAAAAATTTTTTACATGAAAAACCGAAAGTTTCTGATATAGAAAAACACGGCGTTTTAGCTAAAGTTTTACTTGCTATTAAAATTGATGATTTTCTTTACAAAGTTAAATTCCGTATTTTAAATCGTGTTAAAACACAGAAATTAACGAAAAAAGATAATTTATATAGTGCTAAATTTCTGAATGTTCCTACAGTTTTAGGCGATTTACAAGAAGAACAAACTTTAATCAAATTAATCATTCAACAAATTACTTCAAATATAAGTCAGTTTTTATTAATTTCTGAAAATAGTTTTTTAGAACAAATACAAAACGGCGTAACAACCGAAAAAGCAGCTGATTTAATTATTTTTGCTTTAAGAATAGAAGAAAAAGAAAAATATAAATATTTAAAAGAACCTTCTTTAAACAAAAGATTAGTTTATATTTTGCAAGACATTAGAGTTAAAATAGACGTAGTTGAGTTAGAAAATAAAATTAACGAAGAAGTTAAACGTAGTATTGATGAAAATCAAAAAGAATTTTATTTAAGAGAAAAAATACGTGTTATTCAAAACGAATTAGGCGATAAAGTTAAAAAAGAAGAAGAAATTGAAGAATTAAGAAAAAAAATTAATTCCGCTAATATGCCTAAAACAATTAAAGAAAAAGCTTTACAAGAACTTTCTCGTTATCAATCTATCTCCTCAGCAGTAGCTGATTCCTTTGTTATTCGTAATTATTTAGATTTTTTAGTAGCTTTGCCTTGGCAAAAAACAAGTAAAGATGTTAATGACTTGGAAAAAATACAAGCTACTTTAGAAAAAAACCATTACGGGTTAGCTAAGGCTAAAGAACGTATTGTAGAATACGCAGCAGTCAAAATCATGACTAAGAAAAACGCTCAAACTATTCTTTGTTTATCAGGTCCTCCTGGCGTTGGTAAAACTACTTTAGCTATTTCTATCGCTGAAGCTTTAGGGCGTAAATTCGTTAAACAATCTTTAGGTGGTATGCAAGAAGAGAGTGAAATAAGAGGACATAGAAGAACTTATGTAGGTGCTATGCCAGGGCGTATTTTAAGCAGTTTAAAAGATGCAGGCGTGAGAAATCCAGTCTTTTTATTAGATGAAATTGATAAACTAGTGACTAATTCGCATCATGATCCTTCTTCAGCTTTATTAGAAGTTCTTGATCCGAAACAAAACCAAAATTTCGTCGATCTTTATTTATCTGAACCTTTTGATTTATCGCAAGTTTTATTTATCACAACTGCTAACGATTTAAGCACTATCGCTCCTCCTTTAAGAGATCGTTTAGAAGTGATTGAACTAAGCTCTTATACAGAACAAGATAAATTAATTATCGCTAAAGAACATTTATTGCCTAAACAGTTAAAAGAACACGGCATTGATGAAACTCAATTCGAAATTGACGATTTAACCTTACTTTATATCATCAGACATTATACTAAAGAGGCTGGCGTGAGAAATTTAACTAAGAAAATAGCTCATTTAATACGTAAAACTGTTAAAGAAATTTTAATCAATAAAGTTGAAAAAGTAAAAATCGATAAAAATAACATCGAAACATATTTAGGTAAAGTTATTTTCCAACATTTATTAATGGAAGAAAAACCTCAAATTGGCGTGGTTAATGGTTTGGCTTATACTTCTTTTGGTGGAGATATTTTACCAGTAGAAGCGACTTATTACAAAGGTAAGGGTAAATTAGTTCTTACCGGTCATTTAGGCAAAGTTATTGAAGAAAGTGCTTTTACAGCTTTTAGCTTTTTAAAAGCTAATGCGGAAAAATTAGGCATTGATTATAAAATTTTTGATGAAAATGATTTCCACATTAACTTTTTAGAAGGCGCTATTCCTAAAGATGGTCCTTCCGCAGGCGTTACTATCGCAACTTCCATTTATTCAGCTATCAAAAAAACATGTGTTCGTAAAGATGTAGGAATGACGGGAGAAATAACTCTAAGAGGTTCTGTTTTACCGATTGGCGGTTTGAAAGAAAAAGCTATCGCTGCTAATAGAAGCGGACTTAACACAATTTTCATTCCTAAAGATAATTTAAAAGATGTGGATGAAATTCCTATTGAAGTAAGAGAAAAATTAGAAATTATCGCTATTCAAAACGCTGATGATGTGTTTTTAAAAGTTTTAGTTTCTTTAAAAGAAGAGGTTTATAATAATGTCCTTTAGTCAAATGCAAATATTAACAAGTAATTATGTAGTATATCCAGTCGCTGTTTTAATTATTTTAGGCATCTTATTTTCTTCTGAAAAAAGCGTTGTAGACGCTTTTACAGAACAATATGGCGATAACAGTTCTCAAGGAAAAAGTTCCCCTTTAGATAAAATCATTTTTATCTTAGTTTTTATCCTCTTTTTTTCAGCTTTCATTACGATACGTAAATAAAAAAGAGAAAAAAAGATATTTTTTTGTTATAAAATATTGACATTCGTTATTTTATATGTTAAAATATTTTTAGTTGCAAAATATTTTATAAAAATTATAAATATAAATATTTTTTATAGTAAAAAAAAGGGGGATTGTTAAATGCCTAAAACTATAGTTCTCGAAAAAGAAAATATTGATGACGCTTTACGCAGATTTAAAAGAGATGTCTCTAAATCTGGTAATCTTGTGCAAGCTCGTAAAAAAGAATATTATGTTAAGCCAAGCGTAGAGAGAAAAAATCGTAAAAAAATCTTAAAAAACAAAAACATTAAATTATTTTTAATAAAATAAGCTACCTATCCAAAAAGGTGCTTTTTTTTATTTAAAATATAATTTTTAGTATAAAAATATTATATAAAAGGAAATTAAAACTTAATATGATTATTAAAATACATAATCAAACTGACATAAATATTAAACCTTTTACTAACGCTTTATTCAAAATATTTAGTTCTTTTGAAAAAAAAAAAACTAACATATCGTTTTTATAGATAATATTAAAATGCAAGAAATGAATTTGTATTATCGTCAAAAAGATTATCCTACTGATGTTTTGACTTTTGTCAACGATGCTAATGACGATTCTTTAGGGGATATTATCATTTCTTTACCCAAAGCTTTTGAACAGGCGGATAAATTAAACCACAGTCATCAAAGAGAAATCATTTTTTTAGCTGTACACGGATATTTACATTTAAAAGGTTATGAAGACAAAACAGAAGAAGGATTGTTGGAAATGATCGAAATACAAAATAAAATTTTAAAAGAATATAATTTAGATATATAGTTGTTTGAATAAATAATATCAATTTTGAAGGAGAAAAAAATTAGTGTTTAAATCAGGTTTTATTACTATGATAGGCAATACTAATGTAGGTAAATCTACATTATTAAATTCTTTGATAAAACAAAAAATTTCTATTACTAGTTCTAAATCGCAAACTACTCGTAATAAAATTATGGGCATCATTAATGACCCTCATTATCAATTAATTTTTGTAGACACTCCGGGAATACATAAAGAAAAATATTTATTAAATAATAATATGAATTCTTTAGCGATACAAAGTATTAAAGATGTGGATATTGTTTTATTCGTAGTTGATCGCGAATGTACGTCCAAAGAAGAAAAAATTTTACAAACTATTCAACAACATAATAAAAAAGTGATTTTAGTGATTAATAAAATAGACGAAATTAAGCAAAAAATTTTAATTGATAAAATTATTTTTAGTTATTTAGAAAAATTTCCTTTCGAACACATTATTCCTCTGTCTGCTATGACGCAACAAAACGTAGATATTTTGCAAGACAAAATTTTATCTTTAACAGAAGAAGGTCCGCTTTATTTCGATAACACCATGGTTACTAACGTGACAGAACAAGAAATGATTTCAGAATTAGTCAGAGAAAAAATACTTTATCACGTACACGAAGAAGTTCCTCATGCATGCGCTGTCACAGTAGAAGATATGCGCTCGATGGAAGAAAATCCTTCATTGTTGGAAATTTCGGTTTTAATTTTAGTGGAAAAACCTAGCCAAAAGAAAATTTTAATCGGCGCTAAGGGTGAAAAAATAAAAAGAATCGGTACAGAAGCTAGAAAAGATATCAACTGCACTTTAAACAAAAGAATTCATCTTAACGTCTGGATTAAAGTAGAAAAAAATTGGCGTAATAGAATTAATTTGTTAAAGCAATTAGGATATATGCATTAAATACAACAATAATATATATATTATTTATGACAAAAAAGCAAAGGATAAAAACATGTTATCTCTAAAAGAAATAATTATTTTTGCTAAACAGAATGGTTTTGTTTTTTCAGGTAGTGAAATTTATGGCGGTTTATCGAATAGTTTTGATTACGGTTCTTTAGGAACTTTATTAAAACAAAACATTAAACAAGCTTGGAAAAAGAAATTTTTTCAAGAAAGAAATGATAATGTTTTATTGGATAGTTCTATTATAATGAACTCCCAAATTTGGGAAGCCTCCGGACATTTAGAAATGTTTATCGATCCTTTAACCGAAAACAAAGAAACTAATAAACGTTATAGAGCTGATAAATTAATTCAAAGTCACGATCCTTCTTTTGACGTTAGTGCCTTAACTTTTGAAGAAATGACGCAATATTTAATTGAGAATGAAGTTTTAGAAACCAAAAATTGGGCCCCTGTTAAAAAATTCAATATGTTGTTTCAAACCCATCAAGGGGTTGTCATAGAGGAAAAGAAGCCTTTATATTTAAGACCAGAAACTTGTCAAGGTATTTTTGTTAATTTTAAAAATATTTTAAATTCTACTAGGAAAAAATTACCTTTTGGAGTGGGTCAAATCGGCAAATCTTTCCGTAATGAAATTACACCAGGTAATTTTATTTTTAGAACTTGTGAATTTGAACAAATGGAATTAGAATTCTTTTGTCAACCCGAAACACATCAAGAATGGTTTGCTTATTGGAAAGAATATTCTTATAATTTCTTATTAGAATTAGGGATTAAAGAAGAAAATTTAGAACTAAAAGATAATAAAAAAACTGAATTAAGTCATTATTCTAACGCTACTTCTGATATTTTATTCCGTTTCCCTTGGGGTTTTGATGAATTATGGGGAATAGCGTCAAGAACTGATTTTGATTTGAAAAATCATCAAAAATATTCTAAAAAAGATTTAAAATATTTTGATGAAAATACAAAAGAAAAATACTTTCCTTTTGTGATTGAACCTTCTTTAGGGGTCGAAAGGTTATTTTTAGCTCTTTTAGCTGACAGTTTAGAAACAGAGCAACTAAAAGAGGAAACTTCACGAACAGTGTTAAAAATTCATCCTTTTTTAGCGCCTTATAAAATAGCTATTTTACCTTTGATGAAAAAAATTCATTGTCATAAAGCAAAAGAATTGCAAAAAAAATTATCTAATTATTTCGAATTAACTTATGATGAAAACCAAAGCATTGGTAAAAGATATAGAAGACAAGATTCTATAGGTACTCCTTTTTGTTGTACGGTAGATGATCAAACTTTAAAAGATAATACGGTAACAATTAGAGATAGAGATACTATGAAACAACATAAAATACCTATTGAAAAAATCCGCGATTATATAGAAAATAAATTATTGTTTTAAGAATTTTAAAGTGGTGAAAAAATGATTTTATGGATAAAATAAAGGAATCTTTCGTTGCACAAATCAATGAAAAAATACCTATTTATGAATTAGTTCTTAAATCAGGTGTGGTCTTAAAAAAACAAGGAAAAAACTTTATGGGTTTATGCCCTTTTCATCAAGAAAAAACACCTTCTTTTTCTGTTTCTAAAGAAAAGAATATTGCCTTTTGCATGTCTTGTAGTAAAGGGGGTAAGCCAGTTACTTATTGGCGTCAATTGAAAAATATTTCTACTGAAACAGCGGTAGAAGAATTATGTGAACAATTTCATATTGATTTGCCGAAACAAAAGAAAAATAATAAAGATGTTTTGTACGATGTATTAAATTCTGCGCAACAATATTTTCATGATTCACTTTTATACATTATCGACAACATTAAAGATCACCCTTTAGAACGTTATTTATTTCAAGAAAGAAAACTGACTTTAGAATTGATTAAAGAATTTGGTTTAGGTTATGCTTACGATGATTTTAACTCTCTGAAAGATTATTTATTAGAGAAAGGCTTCTCTGCCAAAACTTTATTGAAATTAGGTTTAATTAAACAAAGATCTAACAACGAAAAAGAATATTATAATTTTTTCGTAGACCGTTTGATGTTTCCTTTGACTGATGAAAAAGGTAATATTGTTGGTTTTTCAGGACGTTTGATTAAAGAAAAAGAAAAATATCCTAAATATTTATTTAATTCGGAAACTGCTTTATTTAAAAAAAGTAATCTTTTATATCGTTTATACCAACATCAAGAAGATATTCAAACTAAGAACGAAATTATTCTAACTGAAGGTGTTTTTGATGTCATAGCTTTTTATAAAAAAGGGATTAAAAATGTAGTTGCCACTTTAGGAACTAGTTTTACGGAACAACACGCTAAATTACTTCAATCCAGAAGTCAAAATTGTTTAATTATTTATGATAGCGATAATGCGGGAAAAGAAGCGGCTCTAAAAATATCGACTTTACTGATTAAACGTAATTTTAAAATTAAAATAGTAACTTTGCCTGATAATCTAGATCCAGACCAATACATTTTACAAAAAAACATAATCAATCTCTCTTCTTTAAAAGAAAAAGCGAAAGATTTTGTCTTTTATAATGTAGAAGAATGGAAAGAACAGAACCAAAGTGATGATGAAATAGAGTCTAAAACCGTTACCTTATTGAAATATTACGATCTAGAAACTAAAAGATATTACGCGAAAGAATTGTATAAAAAATATCAAATTTCATTAAATTTAGCTGAACAAACTTATGATAAAGAAAACAACTTATTTAACGATAAAAAAGGTTATCGATTCTTAAGCCAAATCGCCAATGATTCAGATAAATTCATTCATATTAAAAAAATGAATAAAAAACAATATAACGAAACTGACAAACATATCATTATTGAAATTTTGTTGAGCGATAAGTTTTTGCCATTAATTTATGAAAAAAGAGTTATTATTTTTTTACATAATTCGGTGTTGATTGATATTGTTGCCAAAATAAAAGAATATTACGAAAAACATTTGCCTGAAGAAAACATTCACGTCAATCGGCATGTGGATTTAGACAGATTTGCCCTTCTTTACGAAGATTTTTTTCAAGAAAGAAAAGCAAAATTCGATTTTGATCTTTTTAAAGAAGATATTGAAAATAGTTTTTTATTTAAACAGAAAAAAAACCTACCACATTTAGAAGATGTAAAAATACTTTTATCGAAGAAAACACAATTAGATGATTTAGCCAACATAGAAAAAGAAATCACTTCTTTAGAAAAAGACTTAACTCAAATGATAAGCAACGAAGAAGATGTTCGACAGATAGAAGAAAAAGGGCAACAATTAATTCAAAAAAAGTTAGAACTTCACAAAGTAAGAGAAAAGTTAGCTAAATTATAAAAATCAATTAAAAGAGACTAAAATAAAAGTCATCTTATCATTATCGTACTAAAATTGTATAAAATAAAATTAATGGATGAAAAATATGAATTTAAGACAAACGATAAAACAGATATTTAAAAAACATAATTCCAAACTAGCCAAAGATGCGACTATGAGTTCTATTAATGTTGCGTTGAAAAAAAAGTTAAGATGGGTTAATAGTTTTAATAAAAATATGGTTCCGTTTAACGAAGAAATTATCAAATTTTTAATCGCTCAAGATAAAAAAATTAAAAAAGAAAATGTTAAAAAATTAAAAGAACAAAAATTGAAAAAAAATAATTTATCTTTTGAAGATGATGAAAGTAAAGAAGATTACCAAGAAGAATTGAATTTAGAAAAAATTTCTAATTCAATTAAAGTTGACGATCCTGTCAGAATGTATTTGAAAGAAATCGGTCAAATACCTTTATTAACACATGAAGAAGAAAGGGAAAATTCGAAAATGGTTTACGAAGGCATTAGAGCACGTAAACAAATGATTAAATACAAAAAGAAAGAAATAACTCTAACTTCAGAACAAATTCAAAAAAACCATGAATTAATCAAAAAAGGTTTATTAGGCAAAAGCAAATTAGTAGAAGCGAATTATCGTTTAGTAGTTTCTATCGCTAAACGTTATATCGGGAGAAAAATATTATTCTTAGATTTAATTCAAGAAGGTAATATGGGGTTAATGAGAGCGGTAGATAAGTTTGATTATAGAAAAGGTTTTAAATTTTCTACTTACGCTACTTGGTGGATTAGACAAGCGATCACCAGAGCAGTAGCCGACCAAGCAAGAACAATTAGAATTCCGGTTCATATTATCGAAACAATGAATAAAATTTCTCGTTGCAGAGGCAAGTTAACGCAAGATTTATCCAGACAAGTAGGTAATCACGAAATAGCTAAAGAAATGAATATTAAAACTAAACAAATCACTGATATTCAGATGATAGAAAAAGAAACTATTTCTTTAGAAACTTCAGTCCGAGAAGAAGATGATTCTTCTTTAGGTGATTTCATTAGTGACGCTAACGCTGTTTCTCCCCACGAATACATGTTGCAGGAAACTTTAAAAAATACTTTAGATGAAACTTTAGAAGAAGCTTTAACCGTAAGAGAACAACAAGTTTTAAAAATGAGATACGGGTTGTTAGATGATCGTATTTACACTTTAGAAGAAGTCGGCGCTATGTTTGGTGTTACCCGAGAAAGAATACGTCAAATCGAAGCGAAAGCTTTAAGGCGCCTAAGATCGCCTTCAAGACAAAATAAATTGAAAATGTTATATAAAAATATTAACAAAAAATGATGAAAAGAATTGATTTTATTGCTTCTTTGCTTCAAGGTTATCATACGGTTGTAGATGTCGGAACAGACCATGGTTTAGTGTTAAAAAAAGCTTTTGAACAAGGTTATATTCAAAAAGCGATTGCTTCTGATATCAATCCTCAACCGTTAGAAAAAGCACGGGAAAATTTAGAAAATTATCCCGTGGAATTTTATTTAAGTGACGGATTTGAAAATATCCCTTCCTCTTTTGATTTGGCTTTGATTGCCGGCATGGGTCCTTATACTATTATCCATATTTTAGAAAAAACTTCTCATATCGGCAAACCTTTCATCTTAGGTTGTCAAGGGAAAATCCATCTTTTAGTCGAATGGTTAAAAAGAAACTATTATACCATTCAAAACCATTATATTGTTCACGATAAATTTAATTATATGTTTTTAAAAGTCATCCGAAATAAATGAAATTTAATAAAAATGAAGATTTTTTTATTTTGGATGGTAAAAAAACATTATTTCAAGTATAATAATAGTTGTTTAAAAGGTTTGAGTAGCTCAGCAGGATAGAGCAACGGCCTTCTAAGCCGTGGGTCAGGGGTTCGAATCCCTTCTCAAACGCCATTGTAAAAAAAAGACGAATTAAGAAAAAATTTTGTAAAAAATTAAATAAATATTTTATTATCAAATAAAGCATTTTGCTACGAAAGTGTTTTATTTGATAATAAAAAAAAGGAGATGAAAAAATGGCTGTTCCCTTTAGAAGAACCGGTAAGACTGCAAAAAGAAAAAGACGTACACATTATAAATTAAACAAACCAACTTTAGTGGTATGTCCGGAAACTAATAATTTTACTTTACCCCATCGTGTTACTCTTAATAGTGGTTATTACAAAGGAAAATTAATTTTGTTAAAGAAAAAAAAGATAATTAAAAATATCCTATTTTCCCAAAAAGATATTAATTATCTTTTTTAATTTATAAAATTATTTTATGGGAAAATATTTAACAAATTAAAGGAACATAAACAAATGAAAAAGATGACTTCTTCTGAAATTAGAAAAATGTGGTTAAATTTTTTTGTAGAAAAGGGTCATTACCAAGAAAAATCGGCTTCTTTAGTACCGCAATCCGATCCTACTTTATTGTGGGTGAATGCTGGGGTAACTCCTTTGAAAAAATATTTTGACGGTTCAGAGAAAGTTCGTTTTCAAAACATTGTTAATGTGCAAAAATGCTTAAGAAATAATGATATCGAAAATATCGGCAAAACTTCTCGCCATAACACTTTTTTTGAAATGTTAGGCAATTTCTCTATCGGTGGTTATTTCAAAGAAGAAGCGATTGATTTGGCTTATGAATTGTTATTATTCGAACGTTTTTTCGCTTTACCAAAAGAAAAATTATATATTACTTATTTCCATCAAGACTTAGATACATATCATTTTTGGTTAAAAAAAGGGATAGATGAAAATCATTTAATCCCTTTGAAAACTAATTATTGGGAAATCGGCGAAGGTCCTTGTGGTCCTTGTACGGAAATCTTTTTTGATCGTGGATCTGAATATGATTCAAGAGGTCCTGAATTAATTGAAAACGATATTGAAAACGATCGTTTTATTGAAATTTGGAACATTGTTTTTTCCCAATATAATTCTGTTCCTGAAGCAAAACGTGAGAATTATAAAGAATTACCGCAAAAAAATATAGATACTGGAGCAGGTTTAGAACGTTTAGCTTGTATTTTTCAAGATAAAAAAACTAATTTTGAAACTGATTTATTCTATCCTATTATTGTCAAAATGGAAGAAATAAGCGGGTTTAAATATCAAGAGGACGAAACCTTTAGAATTATCTCAGACCACGTTAAAACATTAGTTTTTGGTCTTGGAGATGATGTTGTTTTAGCCAACTACGGAAGAGGCTATGTTCTCAAAAGACTTTTAAGAAGAGCTTTTCAAAAAGGTAAAAAAATAGGGTTAAATCAACCTTTCTTATATCGATTAGTGCCGACTGTGGCTGATATGATGCAAGAATTTTATCCTGAGTTAAAAGATAAAGAAACAGTTATTGCTCAAATGATCCAAAAAGAAGAAGAAAAATTTTTGCACACTTTAAAAGTGGGTGAAGTCAAAATTTTAGAATTGACTGAAGATAATAAAATATCTGATGAAAATTTTTTTAAACTTTATGATACTTATGGTTTGCCTAAAGAGGTTGTTTTAGAATTCTCCGAACAAAGAAATATTGAAGTAGATTCAGATCAATTTGATATTTTCTTACAAAAACAGAAGAAATTATCTCAAAAAAACCAAAATAAAGATTTTAAAAATAGGATGAAAGAACAAAATACGGATCATTTAAACTTTACCGCTCCAAGTGAATTTGTGGGTTATGAAGTTTTAGAAGCCAAAACAAAAGTTCTTAAAGTGTTTAAAGAAGGTATTGTTTTAGAAAAAACTCCTTTTTATCCTCGTATGGGCGGTCAATCTTGCGATGAAGGAACTATTAACAATGTGCCCGTTACTAAAGTGACGAAATTGCCGAATGGTCAAATAATACATCAAATCGCTAATGTCTTTCACGAAGGACAAGAGGTAGTAGCTATCGTAGATCCAGAGAATAGACGCAAAAATTCTTTAAATCATACGGCAACTCACCTTTTAAATGATTCTTTGAGAAAGGTTTTTGGAAAACATATTAAACAACAAGGTTCCTCTTTGAACGATAAGGTTTTAAGGTATGATTTTAACCATTATAACCTCTTATCTTTTGATGATTTGATGCAATTAGAAAACCAAGTTAATGATTGGATTTCTCAAAAATACCCCGTTATAACAGAAGCGATGTCTTTTGTAGAGGCGCAGAAAAAAGATGCTAAATTTTTAGTAGATAAAGATTATTCTGATACAGTAAGAGTAGTTAAAATCCACGATTTTTCTCTTCAATTATGTGGCGGAACGCACGCGAAAAACACTATGGAACTAAAAAGATTCGCCATTTTATCGTACAGTTCTATTGGTTCTGGTATTTACAGAATTGAAGCCACTTCCGAGGATAACGTTAGAAATGCTATAGAACAGAAAATTAGTCCTTTTGTCAAAGAAGAACAACAAATTTTGCATAAAATAGAGCAAGATCAAAAAGTAGTTAATGCGAAAATTATTCCTAAAATTATGATTAATTATAATAGTTATGAAGATATTCAAAACTATAAATCTTACGTTCAAGCTTTAAAACAACAACAGATCGCTATCCAAAAAGAAATGGTCAAAAAACAAACTGAACTAATTTTGCAAAAAGCGGATCAATTTATTCCTGATAAAATTGAAAAACAAATGTTAATTATGATTCACGATGAAACCAATATAGAACCCAATATTTTAAAAACTTTATTAGAACATTTATTTGACAAATTACAAAATGATTTTTTAATTTTATGTCAAAAACAAAACAATGGTTTTGTTTTATTAGTGAAAAGTAAAACTGTTCATGCGGGACAATTTTTAAAAAACATTAACAAAATTATTAACGGCAAAGGTGGTGGAAATAAAACTTTTGCTCGTTCTTTCAGTTCAGATATAATGAAAATAAATGAATTAGAAAAGGGATGGAAGACTTGTTTGTGAACAATAACAATTCTTTTTTAGGTTTAGATTTAGGTGAAAAAACATTAGGAATTGCTCTTTCTGAATCTGGTATTATCGCGAATAATTTAAAAACTATTAATTTTACTCAACATAAATATGAAGAATTAATAATGCCTTTAAAAGAAGTGATAGAACAATTCAATATTAAAACGATTATTTTAGGAAATCCTAAACATATGAATAATGATGTTGGCATTAAAGCAAAAATAAGTATGAAATTTCAAGAGAAACTACAAAATAATTTTCCTTTGATGGAAGTTATTTTGTGGGACGAACGTTTATCTACTGTACAAGCTTTTCAAGCTATAAATAGCAGCAGTGGCCCTAAAGTTTCCAAACACAAACAAAAGAAAAATAAAAAACTAAAAGACGAAATAGCGGCGATGATTATTTTACAAAATTTTTTAAATTTTCGTTCTAATCAATTATTGGAACAACAACAATTAGAAAAAAAAGCCGAAAAAGACAAAGAAAAATAAAAAAAGATAAAGTTTTTTATTATCAAATAAAAAAAGGTTAATTTATTTAAATATGCCAAGTATGAAAAACGAACTAAAAGAAAAAACTTTACAAGAAATTAAAACATATGCTATTTCGCATCAAATTCCTATTATACATGATGAAACCAAATTATTTTTAGAAAAAATGATAACTGACAATAATTTTAGGGATGTTTTAGAAATAGGAACAGCGATTGGTTATAGCGCTTTATCTATGAGTAATGAGAAAAATAATATTCAAACCATTGAAAGGGAATATCCCAACGTCCAATTGGCGAAGGATTTTTTTAAAAAATATTTCTCATGAAATTGAAGTTATTTGGTCAGAAGCTTTTTTTTATCAACCGCAAAAAAAATATGATTTCATTTTTATCGATGCTTCAAAGGTTCAATACGAAAAGTTATTTAAGAAATACCAATTTTTTTTAAAGGATAATGGCGTTATTGTATGTGATAATTTGAATTTTCATAATTTAGATGTCAAAACTATTTCTAGAAGTGCGAAAAGAATTATCACTAAATTAAACAGTTTTAAAACTTTTTTAACTGAAAATAGGGAATTTAAAACTATTTTTAAAGATATTGGTGATGGATTAAGTATTTCTTGGAAAAAAAATTTTTCACCTAAAATAATTTAATTTTGAAATTAAAATTATTATCAAATAAAGGAAATAAAATGAATAAAAAAAGTTATACTTTAACTCAATCAGGAGTTGATAAATTAAACGAAGAATTAAATTACCTTAAAAAAGTTAAAAGAAACGAAAACTTATTAGCTTTAAAAGAAGCAAGAGAACAAGGGGATTTAAGCGAAAATGCTGATTATAGTGCAGCTAGAAACGAACAAGCTGTCATAGAAACCAGAATTTTAGAAATTCAAAATATTTTAAAAAATGTTAATATTATTAGTGCTTCTGTTAAAAACAAAGACATCAATATTGGGAATAAAGTGCATTTAAGATTTTTAGATACTATGGAAGAAAAAAACCTACATTTAGTAGGAATTTTAGAAGCAGACCCTTTTGTTGATAAAATTTCTATTGAATCTCCTATTGGCCAAAGTATTCAAGGTTGCAAAATAGGCGATAAAGTAGTGGTTAAAACTGAAACTGGCAAAAACTTTACAGTAGAAATTCTAAAAATAGAATAGATAAAATGGGGAAAGCGAATAAATATTTGCCTAAATTTTATTATGATTCTTTTTTAGATATCCCTTATGAATATTTGGCGAAAAAGGGTATTAAAGCGTTGTTTTTTGATTTAGACAACACTTTATTAGAAAACAACCAAAAAACTTTAAGTGAAGAAAATAAACAATTTTTACAACAAATTCAACCCTTATTTAAAATAGTGATTCTTTCGAATGCTTCTAAAAAAAGATTGGAAACTGTTTTAAAAAACAATTTTGATTATATTCCGCTTACTTTTTTTCATAAAAAACCTTCTTCATGGGGTTTTTTAAAAGCTTTGGAAAAATTTAACGTTTCAGCAGAAGAAACAGTTATGATCGGTGATCAATTAAGAACGGATATTTTAGGAGCTAATAAAATGAAGATTACTTCTATTTTAGTAAAACCGATTAATAGAAACAACGAATCATTATTTTCTCGTTTAAGCCGTTATTTTATCGAAAGACCTTACATCAAAAAAATCAAAAAAAATAATCCGCAAATTTATCAACAAAAATTTAAAAACTTTGTTGAATTAGAAAAATGATTGTGATTTATGTTAATAGAAAATATTTTAAAAAAATTAAACGAAAAATTTAAAAATGATGCTCCTAGATTGAACCATATTTTAGGAGTTTATAGGAAAGCTATGGAATTGTCTCGTTTTCATAAAGCAGACATCTTGCAAGCGCAAATAGCTGCTTTATTTCATGATTATACTAAAAACGATTCTTTAGAATTCCATGTCTCCGTTTTAGATAAAAAAATCATTAATAAATATAAACAAGCTACTTTTATGTATCACGCTTTTAGCGCTCCTGTAGTGTTAGAAAAAGAGTTTAAAATTAGTGATAAAAAAATTTTAAACGCTATTAGAAAACATGTTTGGGGTCATAAGACGATGAATAAGCTGGATAAAATTATTTTATTAAGTGATAAATTAGAAAATAATCGTGATTTTCCGCAAGTTAATTATTTTAGAAAATTGGCTTTTGAAGATTTAGATCAAGCGGTTTATCAACTTTTAAAATTTAATTTTGCATATTATCAATCTAAAGGTTTTAAACATTCTGAAGAACAATTGGCCATTTTAACTTCTTTAGAAAAGAAATTGAAAAAATAATGGTGTTGAATAATGTTACAAATTATTTCAGGAAAATACAAAGGTTTTAGATTAAATTTAGTTCCTTCGGAAAAAACCAAAAGTACTTCTCATTTAGTTCGAAAAGCTTTATTTGATACAATTGGGGCAGAAATAGAAGGTCAAACGGTGCTAGATTTATTCTCTGGTTCAGGAGCTTATGGTTTTGAAGCTTTAAGTAGAAAAGCTAAAGTGATCTATATGGTGGATAATTTATTGACTGCTTATAAAACAATTAAAAAAAACTGCCAAAAATTGCAACTAAAGAATGATGAAGTTTATATTTTTTATGGCGATGCTTTTAGAATGTTGAAAAAATTTATTAAAGAAGAGTTAATCTTTGGTTTAATCATTTTAGATCCTCCGTATTTTTCTGATTATTTTGAGCCTTTATTCAATATTTTAAGTCCCTTAACTAATCAAAATAGTTTAGTGATTTACGAAACCAGTCACAAGATGAATTTGCCGTCAAAAATAAACGATTTTCATTTAATTAAAAGTAAAAAATACGGTAGCAAGAAGTTAAACTATTATCGCAAAGTTTTCTTTGCTTTATCATGAAAATTTATTTATGTTTTAAATTATAATAAAATTGAATGATTTTATTTTATAAATTTATTTTATAAAAAAGGAGAATTATATCATATGAATTGGATCGGAACTTGTTTGTTTTTATTAGGATTAATTTTAGGAATTGTTGTAGGAGCTTTTTTCATGTTCCGTTGGTTCAAAAAATATTTAGAAAAAAATCCTCCTATTACGGAAAGACAAATTAAAGAAATGTTTAAACAAATGGGAAGAACCCCAGGAGAGAAACAAATTAAACAAATCATGTCTTCTTTCAAAAAAAATAAAAGGAGGTTTTATTCAATGAACCAAAGTTATTTAGTTTGTTTTGCAATCGTTTTCATTGTGGTGGGAGTTCTTTTTTTCATGAACTTTCTTTACGACAGAAAAGTTAAAATGAAAATGAAAAAATATTTACTGAATTGTTCGGATATAGAAAAAGAAGTATTAAAAAGTTTTTTACAAAATAAAAATAAAGAATTTCCGTTAACTAAAAATTCTTCTATTACTTTTAATTTAGTGAAATTAAATATTTTAAGAAAAATAAAAGACGATAATACAAATCCTCTACACTCTTTTTACGCTATCAATATAGAAATCTTTAATTTAGTGAACAAAGATAAAACTTTAAGAGAGATATATTTATTCACCAATCATCAACTTTAAAAGGAGAAATATAATTCTTTTATCGTTGAAAAATTACAAAGGAATGGAAAACAAAATGAGTCAATTAAAATTAATCGCTTATCATGATGAAAGATTAAACGATATAGGAATCGTTAAAAACGGTTTAAAAACTAAATTAGATTCAGCTTTAACTAATGCTAACGATAATTACAGTGATCCAAGAGAATTAATGAGTTTATCTTTATTAGTGTGTGTTTATAAAACTACTAAAAAATATCTTGCTTTGAAAAAAACCGCATTTATCAGACATTAAAATAAAAGTGTCAACTAGCACTTCTAAAGATGAACAAGGTTTTTATTTCAAATTAGAACTTATTATGGGCATTAAAGAAGCCTCCGTACAAGAAACAACTGAAATCATGGATACAGTTCATACTAAATGTCCTGTTTCTAGAATGTTAAATGATTATCCTCATTTAATCTTAAGTGCTGTTTTATACGAAAGTATCGCTTAAAAAAATTTGCAAAGTTAAAAAGAAATTGACCTAAATTTCATAGGATTTTTTAGGTTTTTAAAACGCGTTTTAATATAAGATAAAAATTTATATCATTTGAAAAAATAATTATTGTTTGTAAAAGAAAGATGGATTTTAATATGAAGAATTTAAACAATAAAAAAGAAAGAAAAGTAGTTAAAGTTGGTAGCCCGATACAAGCGGTTATTAATACCTTAAATAAAGCTAAAGAATTATATTACGATAAAGGTATCGATTTAGAAGTAGTCAAAACTAATTGGACTGAAGAAAATATAGATATTTTAAAAAGTAAAAAAATTGATGGTTTGATTTACACTAATATTCATGTTTTTAAAGCGACTAATGATTTTTTAATTAAAAACAAACAAGAACCTTTTGTTTTTATTCAACCTTTTTATCATTCTAAATACGGTTTATACGCTAATAAAAAAAGCAAAAAACAATTATTAAGCTTAGAAGAAGTTAAAAAACATAAAAATTTAAAAGTCTTATTAGCTGTGGCTTTTTCTTTTATTGAACCTTGTGATACTTCCCGTTCTCTTTTGGTGTTGAGAAATAACGGATTAATCGATATTCCTGAAGAGGTTTTAAAAGAAAAAAGATTAAATATTAATTTTTCTGATATCACCAATCCTTATAATTTAGAATTTACTAAAACTTCTCAAATTCCTTTTAAATTTGCTGAAAATCCTGATGAATATGATTTAATGGCTAATTGGCCTGCTTTTATGAATAGCAACCCTGATTTTATCAGAATCGGTTCTAATATCACAGGCGAAAATGAACCAACTAACGAAATAGTAGAATCATACGCTATTGGTTTGATTTCTAGACAAGATAATCAAAATAGCGAAGAGATCAATATACTAAAACAAATTCTACAAGATCCCGAAGTTAAAGCGTTTCACGTGAATCAAACTCATAACGGAATGAAAAATTATGTTATGATTGAAAAACCTGAAGAATTAAAAGATAGACTAATTAAAAATTGGTTATAAATTGTATAACCGTCAAGAAAAATAATAAATAAAAAGATTAAAAGGATACAATTATGAATAACTTAGCTAACAATCACAACGATAATAAACCTAAAAAAACTATTAAAATAGCTACTAATTTTCCTTCTTCTTTAAATACTTTACAAAGTACTAAACATTTAATCGAAGATGGCTACATTTTAGAAGTTATTTCTGAAGCAGAATTAAAAGAAAAATATCAAATTACTTGCAATGACGCTCTTAAAGAAGGTCTTGTAGATGTGAGCATTTCTAATAATTACCACACTATGAATTCTTATAACGATTTTTCGGCAACCGATGAAGAAACTAAATTAACGATGGTGCAACCGTTTTTTCACCCTCGTTACGGTCTATACGTTCATCAAAAAAACCCTTTAAAACTTCAATCAGTAGAAGATGTTAAAAAACATAAAAATTTAAGATTATTATTCGCTCCTTTTAATGATTTGTTCGCGGCACCATGTGATTTTTCACGTTCTCTTTTGTTGTTAAATAATTTAAAATTAGTTAAAATCGATGAAGAAGTGATCAAAGCTAAAGGTTATAATTTGAACTTAGACGATATAGAAAATATTTATAATTTGGATTTTGTTAAAACTAATAATTTATTTAAAGTAGTGGAATTATTCGCCGATCCAACTAAATACGATTTATCTATCAACTGTCCTGGTTTTATGAGAAAAAACCCTGATTTCAAAAGAATCGGTACTGTAAGTCCCGAAGAACAAGAAAATAATATCGTTTTCTCTTCTTACGCTATTATTTTAGCTTCTAGAAAAAACAACCAAGATGATGAAAAAGTCCAAGCGGTTAAAAGATTTTTAAAACACGAAAAAGTGCAAAAAACTATGTTTGAAGCTGGTGGACCAGGCAAAGATTACGTTATGGTGCAAAACCCTGATAAATTAAAAGCAGACATACTAGCTAATTTCGAAAAATAATTATCCATAACTATTTGATACAAAAAAACAAAAAACTATGACATCCTCGCGGGTGATATTTTTTTGAAAAAAGGAGTTTAATAACCACTTATGAAAGATAATTCTTTTCGTTCCTATTTTCCTATTTTTAAAAAAAATCCTAAATTAGTTTATTTCGATTCCGCTTCTACTTCTTTAAAACCACAAACAGTGATAGATGCTATGTCAGATTTTTATAATAATAATGGCATGAATTTTAGATCTTTCGGCACTTTATCTGTACAAAACAATCGTTTAATGGGTGAAACAAGAGAAAAAACGGCTCAATTCATCAACGCAGAACCTGAAGAAATTATCTTTACTAAAGGAACGACTGAATCTTTAAATATGTTAACACAAATTCTTTCGCAAAACATCCAACCAGGAGATGAAATTATTACTTCAGAATTAGAACATAATTCATCTGTTTTACCTTGTATTAAAGCGGCAGAAGATAAACAAGCTAAATTAGTGTTTGTGCCTTTGAGCGACCAAAACAAAATCACTGTTGAGAACTTTAAAACTGTTTTAACCGATAAAACTAAAATAGTAGTTTTAACTCATATGTCTAATGTTTTAGGTTATGAAACTCCTATTAAAGAAATCGCTAAAATTGCTCATCAAAAAGACGTGTTAGTAATTTTAGATGCTGCTCAATCCGTAGCTCATCAACGTTTAGATATGAAAGATTTAGATGTTGATTTTATGGCTTTTTCGGCTCATAAAATTTATGGACCTTTTGGTGTAGGCATCCTTTACGGTAAAAAAGTACATTTAGAAAAAATGAAACCTTCTTTTTTAGGCGGTGGTACTATTCAAGAAGTTTTTAAAGATCGTTATGTTTTAAGAGATACTCCTTATAAATTTGAATCAGGAACTCCTAATATAGGCTCAGTTATTGCTTTTAAAAAAAGTTTAGAATTTATTGAATCTATTGGAATAGACAAGATTCATCAACATAATAAAAAAATGGTTGCTAAAATTAAAGAAGAATTTAAAAAAATCCCACAAATTAAGGTTTTAAACGAAGGGGCTGATAATTTAGTACTTTTTGTTTTTGACAAAATTCACGCTCATGATGTCGAAAGTTCTTTAGCTAAACATAATATCTATCTTAGAACAGGTCTGCATTGTGCTAATTTAGCTTCTAAAAAATTAAATCAAATAAGCACTATTAGAGTGTCTGTTGGGTTACACAACACCGAAGAAGATATAGCTTTTTTAATTACTCATTTAAAAAAAATAAAAGATTTTTTTAGTTTAATTTAAAAATCAAAGGAATTAACCAATGTGTGTAATGAACGAATTACAAAAAAAATTAATGATTCAGCATTCTAGCTATCCCCAAAATTATGGTTTAGTTAAAGATGATAGTTATTTATATATTCATTATCAAAATAACTCTTGTGGCGATGCTATAGATTTACAAATCAAAATAGTAGATGGCGTTATCGTTGATATTAAACACGATACTCAAGCTTGCGCAGTATGTTGTGCATCAGCTAGTTTAATGTCAGTACATTTAAAAAAGAAAACTATTCCCGAAACACTCAATAAAGTGAATCATTTTTTAGGAATGGTGAAAGATAAAAACTATGATGAAACGCAAATAGACCCTGACTTGAAAGTTTTTAACTTATTGAAACAACCTTCCAGTAGAGTTTTATGCATCAGCCTCCCTTGGGAAGCTATACAAAAAAATATCGAACAAAACCATTCTTCCTTAAAATAATAATATACCAAAAAA
>NZ_LHCF01000003.1 GCF_001277135.1 Candidatus Phytoplasma pruni | reverse complement strand
GGGAGTTAAGTTTAATAGAAAATTCGTTTTTATATTCAAACAACATTTTATCATAATTCTTTTGTAATCTGTTTTTTTCTTTTTCGGCGCGTTGGAGTTGTTCAGTTAAGGATTTTATTTTTATTTTATCAAATCCATCTTGGGGATTAAGTTCACTTATTTGTTTATTATAACCGTCGCATTCTTTTTGATATTCTAATATTATTTTTTGTCTATCTTTTTGTAATTCTAAACATAATTTCCAACTATTTTTTATTTTGTCAATTTCTTTTTTTTCTTCTTGAGAAAGATCATTTATTGTTAAAACTTCGTTTTCATTTTCTGATAAAATATAATTTTTTATTATATCAAATTTTTCTTTAGTTATTTTAATTTTAGATTTTGGTGTTTCTATTTCGCGTTTGGTTCTTGGTGGATTATTTATTTTTGGATTGTTATCTAATTCTTCATGATAATTTGATAAGGATTTTGGTTCTTGTTTGGTTTCGTAAAGACCTTCAAAAATTCCAATAATAAAAGAAATAACTAAAACGGTTATAATTAAAATAACGATCCAATGTTTTTTAAAAAAATTCATTATTTCATAGCCTTTCCGATAATAGTAGTAATTGATATTATCTTTGAAAATAATTAATTACTACTATTATACAACTTTATTTGATTAATATTAAAGAAAAAGTTTTTTTTATACTGGGATAGAAATTAATTCTGGGATTTTGTTTTGATTAGTTTGTTTGATTCTTTTTTGGACTTTTGCGTAGTTAGGGTTTTGAAGTTTTAGTTCTTCTTTGATGGTATTTATTTCTTCGTTTATGGGTTCTAATTTTATTTCTAGTTGTTCTTGTTGTATTATTTTTGGTTGTTCGTTTTTGATTTCGTCAGTTATTTGTTGTCTTTTGAGTTCTAATTCTTCGGTTATTTTTTCGTATTCGTTGATGACAGAATTTCTATCTTTATTAATATTTTCAATAATGTTTTCTGACTTTCTATGTTCTTGTGTTAAATTATCTTCACTATTACGAGCGTTATATTCTTCTAATTTCTTTTCTTGGTCTTTGTAGTCAGCGTCGAGTTTGGCTAGGTCGCGATCGATGTCTTTGGTATACATTTCTAAGGCTTCTTTGGTAATCATTGGGAGTGATTCTTTGTTTTCGTTCGATACTTCGTTGTACATATGCCATAAACGGTGTCCTTCGTGAAGAACTAAAGTAGTTTTAGTCATACCTTGTGAGAATTTACGTGTGAAAGTAAGTGATTTGCCTATGATTTTCATACCGTATTTGGCAGGGATTAAATCAGTTACTTTATCGAAGGCTTTGAACCCCATTTTACATGCATTACCAAAGGAAAAGGAGTTTTCTTTTTCGTAGGTTTCCATACGAACATGCATGGCTTTATATTTTTCTTTTAAAGATTGATATAATTCTCGTTCGGCCTCTATTTTTTCGATTTTTTTGTTGACTTGTTCGATGTTGTTTCGGATTTCATCACGGCGTTGTTCGACGGATTTTATTTGGTTGAATAAATATTTTTCATTATCATTAAACGTATCATAATTTTTTTGTAATCTATTTTTTTCTTTTTCGGCGCGCTGGAGTATTTCGTTTAGATGTTTTATTTTAATTTCTAATAATCCTATTTGACTTTTTATTTCAGTGATTTGTTTAACTAATGCTATCTTTTCATCATAAAGGATATCTAATTTAGTGCGTAATTTTTGTTTTTCAGTTAAATCAGTGGATTCCGCGATTTGTTTTTCTGTTAGTTTTATTTCTTTTTCTTTATTGGCTAATTCTACTTCTTTTTGTTGAAGTTGGCCTTTTAAGATAGTAATATTACCTGATGTATTTTTGATTTGTTCTTTGATTGCTTTAATTTTATCTTCGTTTTTATTTATTACTTCTTCTATTTTAGCTTTTTGTTCTTTAGTTAGTTCTTGAATTTTATAAAGTTCTTTTAATTCGGCCTCCACTTTGGTTAATTCTTGTTCCCAATTATCTTTTAATCCTTGGTAATTATTAATGACTTTATCGTACTTATCAATAGCTTTATCAATTTCTTGGACTAATTGACCTGCGTATTTACTGGATGGTTCTTTTGGTTTATGAAAGAAACATAAGCAAATGAAACCTAAAATACCGATAATAATTAAAAAATAAGTTAAATAACCTTTCCATGTTGTGGTGTGTTGTGTTGTTTGGTTGGTAGCAAGTTTGCTTTTTAAGAAAAGGAAAATGCCAAAGATAATGGTAGCCATTAAAATCCAAGTGAAATAAGATTTAAAGGTTAGATAAGTTTTAATTAAGTCTAAAGGTGTTTTCATAATTATTTACCTCCTTTCGCTTTAATTTCTTGTTCGATAGTGTTTAAAATGGTGTCATCTTGTGAGATTATCATTTTGTAAGCTTGTTTTAAATCTTCTTGATTGATTTCGTTTCTTCGTGTTTCTCCTTGGCCTCGGTTTTTGGCGAAGGTTGCTACTGTTGTTTTTAACAGGTTTTCTAGAGTACGATTGGCTTTTTTGAATTCTTGGTTAACTGGTAATCTTTCTAAAGCTTCGTTAATTACTTCATATAAATATTGTTTTGCTTCTTCACTGTAAGGGTTTTTACGTTTGTTGATTAAGAATTCTAAAAAGGCTTTTCTTTCTTCTTTATTGCCTGGTTTAACTTCGATGTTATAAGTGAATCTTGATTTGATAGCTTCATCGATTTGGGCGATATGGTTTGTAGCGCCAATGATGAAAATTGGTTTGTCTTTGTTGTTTTCGAATGATGTCATTTCGGTTTTGAATTGGTTAACGATATTTGCATCTTCAGATCCAGGTTTTAAAGTGTTTATAGCTGTAAAGATAGTTTCACACTCGTCTAAGAAGATAATAGCTCCTTTTCCTTTTTGAGCTTCTTCACGTGCTTTGGTGAATAATTCTGTTACCATTCTAGGGCCTATTCCGCAATATGTTTGTGAAAAAATAGCACTACTTACTTCAAAAAAAGGGAGATTAGTTTCTTTGGCTAAAGCTCTGGCTAAGGTTGTTTTCCCAGTACCAGGAACTCCATACATTAAAATGCCTAAGGGCGAATCAACCTCACCAATATTGGTATAGTTTTCTTTATTGTTAAGGTAATCAATAAAACCTTCGACTGCTTTTAATTCTTCTTTGAAACCGATTAATTGGTTAAAAGAGGGAAATTTTTGGTTGTTAGAAGGATGAAAGTTTGATTCTTCTTGATTATTTAATTGTTGTAAATTAGTGTTTGTTTCTTCTTGTGATTCTTTATTTGTATTGGTAATTTGGTTTTGAATTATATCTTTGTTTTGTTGTAGTTTGTCTTTCATTTCTTGGAGATTTTTATTTTGGATTTCTAATTTATGTTGTTGGGTTTTGAGGTTTCTTTCGATTTCTGTTAAAGTTTGATGATGAATCCAAACATAAGTACTTAAAAATAAGACCATAGATGTTATGATGATTATTATTAAATTAGTTGAATTTTTATTTGATTTGTTTTTGATAGTCATCTTAGTTCCTTTCTAACAAAAAAAAGACCAATTAATGATTGGTCTTTTGATGTTTTATTATGCTAAATTAGAGATTTTATTTTCGATTGTTTGACTTCCTCCGTCGAAGGCTTTTCCTTGGGAATCGACTAATTCGTAATCACAAATTAACTCTAATTGAGGGTTTTTATTAGTAATGATTTCTTTTTGTTCGATGCTAATTTGGATCTTAAGTGAACTGATGCCCTTATCATTTAATCTTATTTGTGGGCGTTTAGTATCATCGTAATCATTGTTATCCACTTTTAAACCAACATTTAAATATTTTTCAGGATTGGTAAAAGTTTGAAGTGTGTTATATTTAGTTGATATTTTCAAATATAAAGGAACATTAATATCCATTCCGTTGGAGTTTAGTGTCGCTTCGTGTTCGATCGTAATTAAGTGATTATATTTTTGTTCGTTTAAGTTTGGAATGGGAATTGGTAAAAGGGTTTTATCTTCATTATTGCCACCTGTTCGTTCAATAGTGAAAAAAGGAAGATTGTTCATTAATTGAATTTTTTCTTTTCTTTGTTTAGAAAAGTAATTAGTTAAAGCCAAAATGGATGCGGTAGTGAAAAAGATAGCGATAATAATTGTGATAATAGTTAATATTTTATTTTTGTTTTTTATGTTTTTATTCATATTATTTAGTTCCTCCTGGGATGAGAGATTTAATCAATTCAAGAGAATTATTAATTCCTGTTGTTAACCAGGGAATTTTATTATCGTAGTAAATAATAATGACTTGTAAAATAAAATGTAAAATGATCGTTATGTAAGCTATTTTTTTTAATAAATTGCGTTTTTTTATTGGGATAATAGTTATATTTTCTTGTTTGGGGTTAGTCATTGTTTTTATTTCTTGGTTTTGGTTTGTTTCGTGAGTATTGGGTTTTGTTTTTTTCTTAATGATTTTATTCATATTTAATTTCTCCTTTGTTGGTTGATATTGGTTTATTCTAATGTTAAATCTTTTACTTTATCTTTAATGGTTTTAGATAATTTGAAAGAGACAACGGTTTTCGCAGGGATTTTGAGTTTTTTGCCTGTTTGGGGATTTCTACCAGTGTAGGCTTTACGAGTTTTTAAAATTAATTTACCTATTTTAGAGGATAAAATTACTTCTTCGTTGGAAGTAATGGATTCTATTAGGGTATGTTCGAATGAATTATAAAATTCTTCTGTTTTTGAAATTGAGGTTTTATTAGCCTCAGCTATTTTTTTAATTAATTCTTTTTTAGTCATTTTTAAGTTTCTCCTTTTTGTTTGGTTTATTATTTTTTTTAGTTTGAGATTTTAATTTGCAGCGGTCTTTGAAGTAAGTCCCGCGGGCGATTTCAGTCATGGCGTCGCTCATATTATTTTTTATTCTCCTTTCTGGTTTTCTTTTGAAAAGTTAAGATGTTTAATATCAATGTTCTTTTATTTTAAAATGGTAAATTATCAGTTTGAGATTTATTATCTAAAAAGATGACTTTATGTACGATCACTTTGGTATTTGTTTTCTTTTGACCTTCGTTGTTGGTATATTTTTGGATAGATAATGTTCCTTTGAGATAAATTTTCGATCCTTTATGTAAGTATTTATGAAAATTTTCAGCTTGGGTTCTAAAAACTACACAAGGAATATATTGAACTTTGTCTTTGGTTTGGTTAACTGCTAATTGAAAATCTATTTTTGGAATTTGTTCGTTATTACTGTTAATGTATTGTTTTTCGAGGTCATGTGTAATTCGACCGATTAATTGAACGTTGTTTAACATAATGATATGCTCCTTTTTGAAGTTTTTCTAATTGGTTAAATTTTTGATTTTGACGAATTCTAAAACTAATTTAATTTTCTATTTTTTGGAATTTTACGTTTCGTTTATATCAAAAATTAATCTTTGAAACAGTTTAAAGACTTGTTGAGGTCAAAAATTTAAATTGATTTTTTAATAATTGGTGATAATAATTTCGTGTTTATTGTTTTTATTTGTCAAATTATGGGTAGTACTAGATTTGATACTTTGGAAGTAATAATTTTTAAATAATGCTCTAATTTTGGGAGTATCATAATTGGTGTATAACCATTTAGTTCCTCTTTTATCGGCTTTTTCGAGACAGTTGAATAATTTCACTTGTTCAGTAAAACCAAAAACTCCTTTGTAAAAAGATGATATAGTAATGTTTTTGCCGTTGTAATAAGGTGGATCGATAAACAAAAAATCAGCTTTCTTGGTGGTGGCAATTATTTTTTTGATAATCGACACATAATAAAACATGTTTATTTTTTTGAAAATGTTTTTGTAAGGTGATTAAATTATTTAAATTTAATAGGCTAGTTTTATATTTAGGCTTATAACCAAAAGTTGTATATAAGGATGTATTATCTTTGTATCTTAAAATGCCAAGAAAACAATATTTACTTAAAATAAAGAAAAGTGATGCTTTAGTTAATCTTTTTTTATTTTTTGTTAATGAAAGGTTATATTGGTTTAATAATGTTTTAAAAGCTTCTTTTTGTTGTTTTTGTTGCGATTCAGGGTATTGATAAATAAAGTTTTCAAAAGCTAATGTTTTATTATAAAAATCTTGAGGATTATATAAAATACTTTTCCATATTTGGATGAGTTGTGTGTCATTATCGTTTAAAATGGCTTTTTTAGGCATTAAGGATAAATATAAAGCGCCGCTTCCTAAAAAGGGTTCGTAATAAGTTTTAAATTTTTTAGGAATTAAAGGTAAAAGATGTGGTAATAATTTCTTTTTACAACCAACCCAATTAATGAATTTTTGCATTTTTGTTCTCTTTAAGCCATAAATAAAATAAAAAAAAGATATCCGATATAAGACTGATAAATGTATTAGCTTTAACACCTAATTGAAAATTAAAAGATAAAGTCATAATATTAGTGATAATAAAACCAATATAGGTGAAACTTAAGATAGTTAAAATAATTTTAGGATTCAATTTCATTTATATTCCCTTTCTTAATAAAAAAAAAGACCTGATTCGGGTCTTTTTATTTTTTTAATTTATTGATGGCGATGTTTTTAATATTTTCTACTTGTCTTAAGGTTAAATTTAGTATTTGGGTGATTTCTTGATTGGAATAACTCGGTTGATAAGTTTCATTAATATTTTCTAAAGGAACTCCAAAATTTAATCTAATGACGTTAAACTCCTTTTTATTTAGTTTAGTTTTTATTTTTTTTAAAAATAGTTCATGATTTACTTGTTTTAACCATAATTGATGAGGGTTAAGGATTTTATAATGCCATGTGTGTTTTTCTTCTTGAAAAGAAGTGTTATTGGTTTTATGAGTTTTTTGAGGAATGGAAGGTGAATGACTTTTTCTTATTAATTCGTTGATTTCTGATTTAATAGTTGGTGTCGCATAAGCGATAAAGTCATAACCTAAATCTACATAATTATCTAAAGCTTTGATCAATCCTAAAACCCCTTCTTGATATAAATCTTGTTTTTGAAGTACGCATGGATAATATTTAAATTTAGAAACTAGTTTTTTTACTAAGGGCAAATGTAAATCGATTAATTGATTACGAATTTCTAAATTCTTTTTCTTTTTTAAAAAATCTTTAAATAATTTTTCTCTTAACATTTAATTCCTTTCTAAAAATATTTTTAGAACAGATATGAAATTATTTTTTAGTCTTTGAAAAGAAAAAAAACTAACTTAATAGTTAGTCTTAAAGAATTTTTAAAAAATAAAAAGTGTCTAAACTTTTGGAACACTTCAATCCCCCCTGACAATTGGTGCGGATATAGATGATATTTATTGTCTGCCTCATCAATACCCATTTCTTTCATCAATTGAATTGTTTGTTTTTTAAATTCAGTTTTAGAATAATTTTTCTTGTCTCTTTTAGCTTTAATTTTGAAAACCTCTTCAATTTGTTTGCCAACCTTCATTAACGGATTTAAACTAGTCATAGGGTTTTGAAAAATCATAGTAATTTTTCGCCCTCTAATCTGATTGAAATCTTTATCCGTTATCTTGGTTAAATCCTGATTTTCATACAGGATTTCACCTTTTTTAACAATAGCGTTAGAAGGCAAAAGACCTGCGATAGCTTTAGAGGTGATAGATTTTCCGCTGCCTGATTCGCCACAAATGGCAAAAATTTCCCCTTTTTGAAGGGTAAAATTAACCCCTCTCAAAGCGTAAATCGTACCTTGAGAAGTTTTAAAATTAATTTGTAAATCGATTATTTTTAAAATATCGCTCAAATCGCAACTCCTAATTAATTTCTTTTTTATTAAACACAATTATCAAATGCGTCTCTCAAACTATTTCCTAATAAATTAAAAGCTATCATAATATATATTAAAAAAATAGTCGGATACACGGACAAATGAGGATTCAATTCGATATCGCGAAAACCACGATCTAATAATTCTCCGATACTAAGTCCATTAGGATATTTGATAATGCCTAAAAAACTATATGTTGCTTCGCTTAAAATAAAACTAGGAATAGCTAAAGCAAAAACAGTTATTAAAAGGCCAATAGTATTAGGGAAAATTTGTTGAAACATAATTTTTAAATCATTAGTGCCCAACATGCGAGAAGCTAAAACATATTCTTTATTTTTGTACCTTAAAAACTGAGTACGAGAAATATTATAAAACGGAATCCAGCCTTTTACTAAAAAAGTTATCATGATGGTAGTAAAAGAAACGCCCATTTTTAAAGTTAAAACGATAACTAAAGCTATAAAAGGGATTAAATTTAAAAAATCCACTATTCTGCCGATAAAAAGGTCTGTTTTTCCGCCATAATAACCGGAAAAAGAGCCGATTGAAATACCTATGATCAAATTAACCACAGAAAAGGCAAAAGCTAAAGCTAAAGAAGTTCTAGCTCCTTGACTAATTGCGCTAAATAAGTCTTCTCCTCGGTCCGTAGTTCCAAACCAAAAATACACATTTTGAGGTTTTTTATTGAAAAAACGTTCAAAAATTTTTAATTTAGATTTATATAAACCGTTAGAAGTTTTTTGAAAAGAAATAATACTGTTATTTGTTTCCGCTTGATGGAATTCTGTTTCTGTCAATAATTGGTCTTTTTGAGAAGATAAATATTGTTTATATAAATAAGCATCTACTTTGACAGCTTTTTTGCCTTTTTCGCGAGAATCTTTGGTTTTTTTAACAATGTTTTTATCAAAAGTTTCAATATTGGTTATTTCTTCCTCATAAACTTGAATAGTTTTTGTTCCATCCAAAATGCTTAATTTTTCAATTAATGGTATTTTGGGCGGTAATTTTTCAAAAAAAATTCTATGTTTAGATTGAATATCTTTCGGCATAGGGTCGGCTAAACCGCCAAATAAAGAAAATAAGAAAAGAAAGAAAAACATGGCTAAAGCAACTTTAGTGCTTTTTATCTTAAATAATTGTTTTAAAGAAGTGCGATAATAACCTTTTTTAGGTTCTTTATTTGTTTGGCTAACTTGTTTGCCAGATGAAGTATCAACAGAATCATTTTTAGCCCATTGGAACCCTTTTGGATCTAACTTCATATTTTTCCACCGCCTAATTGAATTCTTGGATCGAATAATGTATAAGAAATATCAGCCAAAATAACAGCTAAAACGCTAATTAAATTATAAAAAACTAAAGAAGCCATAATTAACGGCTGATCGTTTTCTTGGTAGGCTTCGATTAAAAGCCTACCACTACCATTAATGGAAAAAATCCTTTCAATGATAACACTACCAGTAATAATGCTGATTAATTCATAAAATAAAAACGGTGCAAAAGGGACTAAAGCGTTTTTCAAAGAATGCTTGTAAGTTGCTTCTGCAAAAGAAATTCCTTTAGTTCTAGCTAATAAAAAATAATTTTGATTAACTTGTTCGCTTAGTTCAGCTCTTATTTTTCTAATCCACATTGCCATGGTCGTTAAAGTAATAATTAAGATAGGTAAGAAATAAGACATTGCACCAAAGATGAACCCTTTAGTCGACCATTCTGAAGGCGTTGCCACTTGATAAGAAAAAAAATGCCAACGATAAACAAATAAATATTGTAATATAAAAGCGATAATTAAGGTAGGAAGAACGATGAATATAATAGTAAATAAATTAATTCCGTGATCAATCCAAGTATCTTTTTTCATAACAGCCAATATCGCCAACATGACGCCCAAAGGAACCGAAATTAAAGTAGGAATTAAATTCATTTTCAAAGTTGTAGGAATTTTTTCCTGAATAATTTCATTCACAGAACGATTCCTTTTGACAGAAAAACCAAAATCTCCTTTTAAAGCGTTTTTAGCCCAAAGATAAAAGGATTCTAATAACGGTTTATCGTAACCCTCTTGTTCGCAAATAGCTTTCCACGTTAAATCATCCATTTTGGGGGGTCTTATTGGTTTGACAACAGACATTTTAATCAATATAAAGCTTGAAAAAGTTACACTTAAAAAAGTGATGATCGCTAAGGCGAATCTTTTTAATAAATATTTTGTCATGAATTCCTTACCTTTTACAAATCTTGATAATCAGAATCAGAAGTTAAAAATTCATAAGAACTATCGCCCCAACCCCATAAAACATCATAATTAGGCCATAAGTTTTTTAAATTTTTACTTACATAAGCTCCTTTAGCTACGCTAATAGGAATCGCTGGAAGATTTTCTAAAAAGACTCTTTCTAGCGTTTGAACGATGTTGAAGATAGTTTCTTCTTTAGAAGAGGCATACTTGCCTGGATTCATTAAAGTTTTATTCCAATAATGCATAAATTCAGTAATAGTACCTTTCCACAGGTGTTTGCCATTTTCTTTTGTTAAACCTGGGATAGGAATATTATTAGTTGGCTTGCCTTCTTCTTTTTCTTCCTGGTTGAAACCGTTTACAAAATCGTTATACCAAACTGGTTTGTCTTGTTCTAATTCTTGTGTCATTTTAGTTAAATCAATAGAAATTTTGTGTTCAGAAAGACTTTCTATTCCCATGGTTTCGTGACACCATTTTTTATCAGCACCTAAAGAATTGAAATAATAACCAGTAATATTGCAACCTTGAACAGGACTAAATACTAATTCATAATCATACTTATCTGCCTGTAATTTACGGAGATAAGTTTCTCTTGTAATAGAACTTAGTTTAATATTTATTTTATCGCTACCGAAAGTGTTTTCAAAAACATTTTTCAAATAACGCGCTTTTTTGTCGGTTTCTTCACTAGTGTTACTATATATAAATTCCATTTCTAATTTAGGATCCTTTTGGTTATTGACTTTCCATTTGTCATAAGCACGATCAAAAGAAGTTTTTGCTTTTGCAGGATCAAAACCATAAGTATCCATTTGATCAGTTAATATTTTTTGGTTTTCTTTATGATTTGCGCTGGAATTATAAGGAATTTCGAACGGTTCATCGAAATAAACACAAGCTACATCGGGGACAAAAGAAAAGGAAGGATTGCTTAAAATATCTACTTGATTGACAAAATCTTGTCTATCTATAGCATAAAATAAAGCTTTTCTAAAATCTAAATCTTTTAAAATAGATGAAGCTGCTGTTGTTTTGGCATTTTTAAATTCATCTTTTCTATCTAAAACATTAATAGATAAAGATGTTTTATTATCTACAGGGAATTCTTTATAAGTCGGATCTTTGCTGTAACTAGAATAATAATTAGAATCAAGACCGAAAGTGTTTACTTTTCCGTCTTTAAACATAGAGTGTTGAATATCTTTTTTATCAACTATTGTCCAAGAAATCGCTTTATTATGATGTTTATTTTTGTTCCAATAATTGTAATTTTTATTGAAAACATATTTTTGATTTGGCGACCATTCTTTGATTACATAAGGCCCATAAGATTGAATTGGTTTTTTTGGCGTTCCATAAACATTATTTTTTCTTTCGGCTTTATTTTCAAAAGATTCTTCATAATATCTAGGAGGTACTAAAGTAATGGAATCCAAAGCACCCATAGCGTTATATAAAGCTTTTTCACTATTGTAAGTTAAAGTGAAGGAATAAGGATCATTTTCTACTTTTTTAAAACCAGTTACTTGGTTAAAATTAGTGATTTGCCCTTCGTAGTATCCTTTAGCATCTTTTAAATCCATTCCTTCGGCTTTAAAGACGTTTTCTGCGCGAGCATTTTTTTGCTTAGGATCAATATATTGTTTAAGTGTGTATTCTACTGTGCTAGCATCAATTGGTTCGCCGTTTTCAAAAGTTAAACCTTCTTTTAAAGTGAAAGTATAGGAATTTTCAAACACTTTTTTAGATCTTTCGGAATATTCGTTGCCTTCTAGATTTCGGTTATTAGCATCTTTTAATTGAGCGTGTTCTGGAAGTTTTTTGATTATTCCAGGAAGAGTCATCGGTTTTAAAACTTTAGTAGAAATTTTGTTTTCATCTCCAGGAACACATTCGCCTGGTTTATGTTTTTCTTTTCTGTGTTGCGAAAAATCTCCCGGATATGTAGCATATCCTTCTTTGATGGCTTTGTTCCAATCTATATCAGTTACAAAAAAGGAAGATTTCAAATAACATCCTAAATCGTTTACTGTGCCATCTAGAGAATTCATCATATTAATATGCGGAACATCTTGACGAAGAATGATTTTTTTTTGTCTGATCTTCACTATAGTTCACGTTTTTAGAATTTTTAGGTTCTAAATAAGCATGAAGAAGTGCGTCTTCTTCTAATTGGTTTTGACCTTTGTTATCTAATTTTCTTTGTTCTTGTTCTTCCGGAGTGCCATATTCATAAGGTTCTAAATGAGATTCGCCACCATAAGAATAGCGATACCAACCTTTAAAAACCCAATCATTATAAGTTGGTTTAGGCATTTGGTCTAATTGTTTTTTCACTTCTTTAGCGTCCAACCCTTTAGAAACCACCATAGGCAACAAACGTACACCTTTTTTGTCGTGGAAAACTAACATTTTACTGTTGGCGTCTAATTTAACCGGATATAAATTGGTTTTTTCTTCAACAACGTCTAAATAAGGGTTAAAATTTTTAACTCTTTTATCTTCTACTTGTTGAGAAACGTCTTTTTCTTTACTCCAGCGGTATTTATTACCTAAAGATTCATAAAGTTTTTTATTACTTTCATCATCAACAATTTTTTTACCTTTTTTGAACTTTTAAAATTTTAGCAACACTGCCATTTTCGTTATAAAAACTAACATTGACGTTCGTACTAGGTTTGAGGTATAAATACCAAAATAACAAACTTGTTAATAAAAAAGCCGCAACAGCTGAAGTGATTAAGACTGCTTTTTTATGCAATTTAAACCAATTTTTAAATTTTCCCATACTTACTCTTTCCTTTTTTCTCACGCTTTGTTGAATTTTTTTATTAATTATTTGATTTAAATAAAATAATTAATTATATTAATTTTACAACAAAAAAAAAAAACCAAGGCCATTTGAAATTTTTTTGACATAAGAGAGTAAAAATGCTTGAAAAAAACATAATTATCAGCCTGAAATATAATGAAAAAGAAAAAAACTCAAAATAGCTACTAAATTATTTAATACAGCCAATTATTGGTGTTTATGGTCTAAAATCTTATCTCCTAATGCCCTTTTTAAAAATCCAGTACTCTTTTTAAAAGTTTTTCCGAAAAGGGACAACATTCAAACTAATTCCGGCAACATTACCCACTAATTGTGATATGTTCGCGCATTCTTGATAAGTTCGGCAGGAAATTATTTTCATTCCAAGCACATCATAAAAAACTCTTGCATCATCATCGAAAGTGTGGTCGCCTTTATGTTTCTAAGTGTGAATATTATGTTTTCTATTATAATCTATTTCGTAATCTTCCGGGTTAAAAGTATGAACGTGTTTTCCAGTAAATAAAGTCAAAAAAGTGATAAAAAACATTAAAGTAGTTACAATTTTTTCTAAATTCGCTTATATTTTTATCATTAAAAAACCTTCTTTCATATTTATATTTTTTCTATATCAAAATATTGGAAATATTTTTTTATATTAAATAAAATATGATAGTCCATTTCATTCATCCCCCCCCTTAACCATACCCAAAGTATCCTGACAAAATCTTTCGTTGAATCGATATGATTATTTATATTATACTCCTTCTTTTTTCAAAAGCCAATGAATAAAAGGTTATTTTCTTTTAAAAAAAGATAATTCTGCAAGTTTCAACCGAACCTTTATTAACTATTTTTAACAAAAGACACCTTTTGATTTAAAATTTTGTTTATTTTAGTATAATAATAAGGTATAATAAAGTGAAATAATTATTTTCTTCGAAATATAAATATTATTTGACGAAGTAAGAACGTGATAATAGAGAATTAAATTTATTTTATATTAATTTTTTCATAAAATAAATATACTTATGTTTATATATATTTGTTTCTTTTGGATTTTGATTCTGATGCTTGTGTATTTTATTGAAATATATCATTTTAAAGCTGGTTTATTTAAGAATTAAAATTTTTAAATTTATTTAATTTTAATCAATGAAACAATATTTTTTATTATGAGTATTTTTTGTATAAATAAAAATTAATAGTAACATTGACTTTATTATTTAAATCTTAAATAGATAAATATTCTTACTTACATATTAATAAAGATAAATAAATTGATTATATATTTTTTGTTCAGTATAACATTAAAACCACCAGACATAAAGCAACATTAAGATTAATGGATATTTTATCAAAATTTTATCTTTTTTAATTAAAAAATATTTTTTTAATATAATGAAAGATAATTCTATACTCAACTAAAGTAGAGTATATTATATTTCTTAGGAAAATAAAATTTTTTTATTAAATAAAAAAATTATTATTAATAGAAATAGAGGAAAAAATAAATGAGTATATTATTCACAGATTTAAATTTATTGCCACAAACGGAAAAAGCTTTAGAAGAGTTAAATTTTTCAATTCCTACATCAGTTCAAGCTATGGCAATACCAGAAATGATACAAGGGCATGACATTATTGTTCAATCTCAAACCGGAACAGGGAAAACTTTCGCTTTCGGCATCCCTACCATTGAAAAAATAGATCCAAAATTAGCCAAAACACAATCTTTAATATTGTGCCCTACAAGAGAGTTAGCTTTACAAGTTTCTCAAGAAATTAAAAAATTATTAAAATTTCACAGAGAAATTAGAACAGCAGTAGTTTACGGTGGAGAATCTTACATTAAACAATTCCATCAACTTGATTTAAAGCCGCAAATCATTATCGCTACTCCAGGTAGAATGATCGATCTTTTAGATAGAAAAAAAGTTGATTTATCAGCAGTTAAAATTTTAACTCTTGATGAAGCTGATGAAATGTTAAAAATGGGTTTTCAAGATGCTTTAGAAACTATTTTAAGCCAAATTCCTAAAGAAAAACAAACAGCTTTATTTTCAGCTACTTTGCCTTTTTCCATTAAGAAAATAGCTTCTAAATACCAAAATAACCCTAAAGTATTAAAAGTTTTACAACAAAATATCGCTGTTAAATCGATTGAACAATTTTATTATATTGTTAAACATTTTGACAAAAGCAAACTTTTAGTTCGCCTTTTAGATCAAAAAAATCCTGAATCAGTAATTATTTTTGCTAATACAAAAAAAGATGTTGATAATATCCTATCTTACTTACAAGAAAGAGATTTTTTAGCTGACGCTATTCACGGCGATTTAAAACAAAACCAAAGACAACACGTAATGAATAATTTCCGTAAAAAAAATATTAAAATCTTGGTCGCTACCGATGTGGCAGCTAGAGGATTAGATATTGATGACATTAAAATGGTTATTAACTTTGATTTACCGCATGAAGACGAAGTATACGTACACAGAATCGGTAGAACTGGTAGAGCCGGTAAAAAAGGTGTTGCTTACAGTTTAATCAGCGTTCAACAAGTTTCTCAATTGAAAAAATTAGAAAATTATTTAAAAGAAAAAATAACTGCTGTTACTATCCCTTCAATAGAAGAAATTAAACAAGAACAAAATAAATTATTTGAAACTAAAATTGTTGAATTAATCGAACAAAATCCAGAAGAAAACAATAAAACAACAACCTTAACAGAAGCTTTATTAGAAAAATTCGATGACAAAACAATTATTAACAATTTATTAAGTCACTTAATGCCTAAGAGTAAAAAATATGAAGAAATAGCTGAACCAAAATCATTCGGCGGCTCTTCACGTTACCAAAACACTCGTAACAATTACAGAAATAACAACTTTAGCAGATTCAACAATTCTAACAGTTATGGTTCCGACAACAGAAGAGAAAATTACGGCAGAAGAAGCAATTCTAACTTCTCCAATAATAATAACAAATTTGGTAGATTTGGTGGTAGAGACCAAATGACTGAATTAACTATTAATTTAGGCAGAGAAGACGGAATTAATCCGCCAGTATTTTTAAAAATTTTAAGCGATAAATTTAACGTTTATGGCAAAAATATCGGAAACATCAAACATCTTTCTAATAAAACTGTTTTTGAAATTGCTGATCGTTTTGTTAAACAAGTTCAATCTAAAGACAATGTTTATTACGAAAAAAAACTTTTACAAATTCAATCTATATAATAATAAAATCTTTTCTAATTTACTAAAAGATTTGATTTTATCGCAACATTTAAACCAATTTGTTTTTTTATAACAAATTGGTTTTTTTATTTCATTAAGGGAGGATTTTTTTCGCTCTTTTGATTTATTTATCAAAAGAAGGTTAAAAAAAGATTTTTATCTAAAACAAAAAAAGACAAAACTTGGAATTGATCAAAAGTTTTGTCTTTTTATTATAGTGATTTTGTTTAGTTTTAATGTATTTTTTATTGTTGATATTTTTTGACTATTTTTTATTGACTAATAAATCATTCATATCTTTTTCGTAAATTTTTCTCTCTTTGTAAAGTTTGTTTACGACATTTAACAATTTATCGTTTGAAGTTAAAGTTTTTCTAATTATTTGTTCAGTTAAGTCTTGCCCCTTACCTTTTGTTTCGGAAGACGATATAGAACTTTCAAACAATTTTAAAGCTTCGTCATAAGAATGATTCACTATTTGTTGAATCAATTTGTGCGTTTCAGGCTCCATTTTAGAATTAAAAACCATTAAAGGTATTTTATTGCTAGAACTTAAAACATTAGAATCAGGTAACATTCCGTATTTCGTCACCATTTGAGATGCTAATGAATAAGCTTTTTTATAATCATCGCTAGCTCCTACGCTAAACTGTCCGTCTCCGTAAAAAAATTCTTCTGCAATTCTTCCTCCTAATGAGATTTGAATGCTTTTTTCTAAATCTTTTTTAGTAGGTAAATTACTCGCTTTATTAGGCAAAAACAAAGTATAACCACCAGCTTGTCCTCTAGGTTCAATCGTTACACGAACAACTTTATGGTCTAATTTATGAGCTAATATAGCATGCCCCATTTCATGGATGGCAACTCTTACTTTATCTTCGTCGTTTAATTCATTTGTAGAAATAGGACCTAAAAGAACTTCGTCCATTAAATTATATATTTCTTCATTAGTAACTTTTGAAGATGTAGTTTTTTTCTTTTCAAGTTCTTTAGCTTTTTTAGCTAGTGAATAAATTTGAGCCGCACTGAAACCGAATTGATGAATTGTTTTGGCAATTTCTTGAATTCTTTGATCTAGACTTTCTTTGTTTTCTTGGGAAAACATTTTCAAACCAGATCTTTTCAAACTACCTTCTAATAATTTTTCAGTAGTTTTTAAATTCGGCAAACCCATATATATGTGTTTGCCTAAGCGACCTTGTCTGGTTAAAGCATCGTCTAAAAGGTCAAATCTATTAGTCGCTCCAATAATAATGGCTTGTGGTTCATTTTTATTTTGATTAAAACCGTCTAAATTGGCTAATAAAGCGTTTAAAGTAGATTCATGTTCTGAATGGTTATTATCATCGCTTTTACTTCTTGCTCTACCGATGGTTTCTATTTCATCAATAAAAATAAAATAAGCATTCTTATTGTCTTTGATCGCTTTTTCTTTCGCCGTTTTAAAAAGATTTCTGATTCGAGAAGCTCCTACGCCAACGTATTTTTCGACAAAATCTGAACCAGTTGCGGAATAAACAGGACTTATACCTTTCAGCTCTCCTGCTAAAGTTTTTGCCAAAAAAGTCTTACCTGTCCCTGGCGGTCCATAAAGTATAACTCCTCTTTCTACTTCGCCTTTTTTAGGATTTTGAACATATTCCACTAATTTTTTTAATTCGTTTTTTTCGTTTGCATAACCATAAAAATCTTCAAATGTTTTATCATAAGTTTTGATCAATTTATCTTTAGCCCATGAATTTTCTTCTTTATTCGCCGCAGCATCATCGCCTGACATTGCTTTTGTTATTAAGTAAAAAACACCGATAATTAACAAAACATTCAATAAGATGCTAGTAATATTTTTGATAATGTTGAGCCAATCTTTCTTTTTATGAGGATTTTTGTTAGAATTGTTTTGATCAAAATGCAAAAACTCATCAAAATTGTTAAAATTTTGTGTCATAAATGTAATAAATTCCTTTTAAATTTTATTGTTTAACAAAAAAATTGTGTTACTGTTTTAATTTTTCTAAATATTAATTTCTTTTTGGAAACATTTTTTTTAATAAAGTCTAAAATATTTTAACAAAAAAATTTAATAATTTATGAATTAATAACAATATAATAACATATTTTAACCGATTATCAAACAATATCATTGAAGAAATTTATTTATTTTTATTTAAAAAAAGAGCCGTTATCTCTCAAAGAGAAACGGCCAGGAAAAATATTTTTTTACAATTAATAGCGACGTTTTTGATTTTTATTCGCAGAATTAATTAAAACATATAACATCATTAAAGTTAAAAGGATAATATAAAAATTATGTTTAATCCAAACATAAATTTCATAAGAATGAGTATTTTTAATACGATAATTTTTGATAAAATCATATATTTCTTGTTGAATTTTCTTTTCGGTAACATCTGGTTGTTGCGATTCTTTTTGCGCTACTAAAAAAGCCCCTTTAGAAATTAATTCGATAGTTTCGGTGTTAGGTTGTTCTTCTAAAATATGATCGATTAAAATGTATTTATGCACCGTTGCGGATACTTTTTCTTTTAACCTTTCTTCAAAATTATTTTCATATGTATTTATTTCTTGTTGCAAAAGATCCACTATTTCTTCTAAAGAAAAATTGGTAAAAAATAAATTTTTCTTAACTTTATTTTGCAAAAGCGTTATTAAAGAGTTTTTTTCATACTCCACTATCTCAATATGCAATTTAGGGTATATTGTTTGCCATATTTGATAAAAAAGTCTATCTATTAATAAAGCGGAATTGTCTTGAATATTTGCTTTGACTTCGTCTAAAGAAATATGGTTTTTTCTTTTCATTAAATTCACTAATTTGTCATAAACTTCTTTTTTTAAATCTATTTGGAAATGCTTGATCTGTTGAGAAGTGAAAAGCATATTATTTAATTTTAGTTCTTCAATAATGCGGTCTACTTGTTGTTCTAATATTTGTTTTTTGTTAACTTCTAAATAAGTTTTAGTTTCTGACAAGAGTGCGAATTGCAGTTTCTCTAAAGTCAAAATATGAGGAGACAATATTAAAAAATCCAATTTATCAGCAATTATTTTTTTAATTTCTAATTTATCTTTTTCTTCGATTAAAAGATTTTGAGCTACTATTTGACTAAAAACATTATTTATTAAAGGTTGTTTTATGTTTTCATCTAAAAATTTCAAAATAAATTGTTCTATTTCTGCTTCGTTATTATCGATTTCTCTAGCTTTTTGTAAGATGTGCGTTTGAAAAAAAGCATCACCTCTTAAAAAAGGATATTTATAGCAAAATTTATCTATTAACATGTGTGCTGTTTGTTGATTGATTTTTAATTTTTCATAGTCCCAAATTAAATAAATCTGATGAACTTTTTTCATGCCCATTTTTAAAATTTCTTCTAAACTATCAATTTTTTGAATTTCTGAACGTCTTTTGGTGGAGTCTGTATTTTCTTTATCTTCGAAATAAACGCCTAATAAACCTTCTGGCAAAGGGTTTTTATCATTATATGTTTTTTTGATTTTGTCTTTATCATCTGAAAAGGAAATACTGTCTATTTCGTCGCTTAGATATTTATTATAACCGGCTTTTTGATGTTTTTGATAATGATTATTGATTAAATCAAAATATTTCTTTTCAGAAAAGGAGAAAGAACTATCTTTGAAAAGGTGTTTCAAAGGAACGTTTTTATATTCTTTCATTGTCGATAAAAAAGCCATATCAGGTTTGTCATGGGTATGTTTCTCCCAATCTACTAAAGTTTCTGATTGTGAAATTCTATCGAAAGCTAATTGTAAATCAATAGGCAAAATGTTTAAATGGTGATGCATTTCAATAGCTATCCCTGCTGCTTGATCTAAAATTTCAATAATTTTTCTTGGTGATTTTAAAAAATGATTATCGAATTTACAAATCTGTTCTATAATTTTGTCTAAATATTTATAAGCACGAACATCTAATTTATAATTTTTAGAAATCATTTTAACAAAAGTTTTCAACTCTTCTTCTTTCCAATAATTTATTTCAATCAGTTTGTTAAAACGACTTAAAACGGCGATATCTATTTCATCTTTAAAGTTAGTGGCCGCTATAATAAAAACAGTTTTATCAGGATCTGTATAAATACCCTCGATTTGGGATAAAAAAGAGGAAATCATATTCCCATGGTCTGAAGTTAAACCATTAGCATTGCGTTTTCTAAAAATACTTTCACACTCATCGATAAAAATGATACATGGAGAATGTTTGCGTGCTTCTTCAAAAAGATTTTCTATAATTCTCGGTCCTTCTCCTACATAACTTCGGGAAAAATCTGCAGAAGTAACAGCGTAAAAAGGTAAGCCTGATTCTTTGGCAAAAGCTTCGGCTAAATATGTTTTACCTGTGCCTGGCGGTCCGTACAACAAAACTCCTCTAGGTTGTTTTTTAACGCCCATTTTTTTATATTCTTCAGGATTCTTTAAATAAGATAAACTTTCTAAAAGTTGCTCTTTTTCTTTTTCCATTCCGATAACATCTTTAAAACTGTGTAAACGAGTAGTATCTTTTAAAAATCTAGCAGCTGCTGTTTCTGTTTGTGTTAATTTAATTCTTTCTTTGGCTTCATCTTTTAATTCTTTTTTTGTTAATTCAAGCATTTCTTGATATTTGCCCAAAATAAATTGGTCGCTTTTTTCTTTTTGTTTTTGTGAATTTTCAATGATGGTTTCTAATTTATCTAAAGTATTATCATAAAATTCATTCAAATATTTAAATTCTTGATCGTTTTTTTTTAACTTTTGTTCTTGTTCTTGAATGTTAAAATAAGCAGTTCTTAATTGTTCTTGTGTTTTGTCTAGTTGTGATTGATTATCTTTTAAAATATTTTTTTGATGATTAATGATTATTTGCAAAGATTGTTTCTCTTTTTTACTTAAAGTTTGAAGAGTTTGAATTTCTGTTTCTTTTAGTAATAATTCTTCTTCTAAGTTATTTTTATCTTTTTGCAATTTTTGGATGAATTGTCCTTGTTGTTTTAAGTCGTTTTTTTGAGCTGCAATATCGCTCATTAAAGTTTGTATTTCTGCATTTAATTTATTTTTATCTCTTTCTAAAAGATTATTTTGTTTTTCTCCATCTCTTAATTGGGTTTGCTTTCGTTCTAATTCAATATTTTTGTTTTGAATTTCTTCTGATTTTTGATTTATTTTAGCAATTTGTTCTGTAATTTGTTTTTTTAATGCATCAATATCAGTTTGCCTTTGGTCTAATTGTTGTTGATAATCTTGGATGGTTTTTTTAAGTTTTTCTATCTCTTTTTGAGATGAATCTAATTTATCTTTAGTTTGGCTTAATTGATTTTGATTTTCTTGTAAAAGAATTTTTTGATGATTAATTGACTCTTGTAAAGTTTGTTTTTCTTGTTGGCTTAAAATTTGCAGAGTTTTAATTTCTTGTTCTTTGGAAGATAAAAGGTTTTCCAAAGTATTTTTATCTGTTTGTAGTTCTTCTATGGATGCTTCTTGTTGAGATAACTTATTTTTAAAAGAATCAATATCACTAATTAAATCCTTGATTTCGTTTTTTAAGCGGTTTTTGTCTCGTTCTAAAAGATTATTTTCTTTTTCTCCTTGGGCTAATCGTTCTTGTTTGTTTTCTAACTCTTGGACTTTTTGTTTAATTATTTCATTATTTACACTGATTTCTTTGTTTTTAGCCTTTATTGTATTTTGTAAGGTTATAATGTTTTCTTGTTGTTGTTCTAATTGTTGTTGATAATCTTGGATGGTTTTTTTAAGCTTGTCTATTTCTTTTTGAGAAGTCACTAATCGGTCTTGAATGTCGTTTAATTGGTTTTGATCTTCTACTAAAAGATTTTTTTGTTGATCAATAACAATTAATAAAGATTGTTTTTCGTTTTGACTTAAATTTTGATGATGTTTAATTTCTTCTTCTTTAGATAACAATTGTCCCTCTAAAACCGTTTTATCTGTTTGCAACTCTTGAATAGAATTTTTTTGTTGCGATAGCGTTTCTCTTTGAGAATTGATATCACGGATTAAATCATTTATTTCATTAGTTAAACGGGTTTTTTCTTCTTCTAAAAGAGTGTTTTTTTGTTCTTTTTGGGCTAATTCAGCTTGTTTATCCTCTAACTCTTGGACTTTTTGTTTAATTGTTGTATTATTGCGTTTAATTTCTTCGCTTTTATCTTTTATTTGGTTTTTTAAGGCAACAATAGCTTCTTCTTTTTGTGCAATTTGTTTTTTATATTCTTTAATTATTGCATTAAGTTTTTCAATCTGTTTTTGGGCAGAACTTAATTGTTCTTGCATTTCGTCTAATTGTCTTTGATTGTCCACTAAAATACTTTTTTGATAATCAATGGTTCTTATTAGCGTTTGTTTTTCGTATTGGCTTAAAGTTTGATGGGATTCGATTTCTTTTTTTTTGGATAACAATTGATTTTCTAAAGCTGTCTTATCTTTTTGCAGTTGTTGCACGGTCAATGCTTGTTGTGATAACACCTCCCTTTGAACATCAATATTACGGTTCAAATCTTTTATTTCATTATTTAAGCGATTTTTATCCTCTTCTAAAAGATTATTTTCTTTTTCTCTTTGGTTTAATTCCGTTTTTTTAGCTTCTAATTCGTGTATTTTTTGTTGGATTAATTTATCTTTGGCTGTAATATCGTTTTTTTGATTAAAAATTTGCGTTCTTAAAGACAAGATGTCTTCTTTATGTTTATCCAACTTATTTTGTTGTTCTTGCATTAACAAATTAAGCCTTTCGACGGTTGTTTGAGTTAAGCTCAATTGTTCTTGCGTTTCATCTAATTTTTTTTGTTTGTCTTTTAAAAGGTTTTGTTGGGTTTCGATAAAGGACACTAAACTTTGTTTTTCTTCGTTTTGCAATTTTTGTTGAGATTGGATTGCACTAATTTCTTCCGTTAACCTTTGTTCTATGCCTGTTTTTTCTCTTTGAAGAGAAACGATCTCTTGTTGTTGAGAAAATAAAATATTTTCTTGTCCTCTGATATTTTGAATTAATTGATCAATTCTTTTTATTAATTGATTTTTTTCTTGCTCATTGGAAAGATTGTTTTGATTTGCCAGGAAAAATTGTTCTTTAACCGCCTTTAGTTCTCTTATTTTGTCGTCCATATCTTTTGATTGTCGTTTAATAAGGGCGTTTTGTTGGTGTATTTTAGTTTCTAAACGATCTATTTCATGGCGTTGTTGATTGATGATTACTTGTTTTTGTGTATATAAATCTTGATATTTCTTATCGGGATAGAATTGATGCGTTTTACCGTTTAAAATGGGTTTATTACACTAAGCCCCCCACACCACCGTACAAGCAAGTTTCCAAGCATACGGCGGTTAAAATAGTGTGTTAATATTGATTTCTCTTAAAAAAATAGGAGTCATTTATAAGTTTAAATGTTTTTTAAAAAAAATTAATATAGCCTTACTATTTTTTCATCTTTCGCCTTGTAAGGGTCGTTATCCCTCTCCTTGGTGAGTCAGTATATTGATGCATTTCAGCATTAATTGTCAATTTCTCACGACTACTATGATTCTGCTTCTCCCTTGACAACAACCTTAACAACTATCAAGTTGAAAAAGGGTTCTGTTTTAGGGAAATAGAAGTTACTCTAAATATCTACGTAATCAATTTAGGCGAGCTGACCTGAGCAATTATATCTTATCTGGCATAAAATATTTTCTGACAGGTAGGTTTGAGGCGGGAATTAACTCCATCATCTAGAACGATGAAAATGATTTTAACATACGAATTAAAATACGTTAAAAGACCTCAAAATTGTTGATATAAACGAAAATAAAGCTATTTTTATCTAACAAGTTATGATTTGTAACCCTTTTGGTTGCTCTTAGCTCCTTTTCAGAAGTTATCCGTGTTGATCGTTTGCTCTTGCGTCTTCTTGTTGGATTAAAGGATAACCCTCATTTGCGCTTTTATTTTCTGCTGTAATTTATAATTCTTTCGTTTTATAGACCGAAAATATGAGTTAGACCATCATTGCAGGTCCAGCATTTCGTTATTTATGCTGATATTTAGGCATCTTTCTCGCCCTAATTCTTCTTTTAAACTCTTTATTTCTTGTTGAATAAATTGTATTTGTGGTTGTAAATTTTTTTTATAACTTTCGCTATTTTGAAAGAGAAGATTTGAATTTATGATTTTCATTTCTTCTTCCAAAAGCATCGCTTGAAGTAATTTGTCAATTAAAAATTGAATATGTTTTTTAGAAACAAAGATCATATTAGCTGGTTGCCAATTGCGCCAAAAAGAACCTTTGTCGCCTTGAAAATTGTTTTTTTTATGTTGTAAATATATTTGATAATTTTTTAAATCATTGGCGTTTCCGACAAATACAAAAAGGTATTCGTTAGGGTCAAAAACGGTCGTAGCGATTGTATCACTAAACTCTTCTACAATATTATATTTTTCTAAGGTTTGATACAGAAAATCAATGTTTTCCTTGTCTTTTTCCTGAAAATTATAATATTCCTTGTCTATTTCTGCGAAAATCATTTTAACAACATGTTCTAATAAACGTTGGCAAAAAGCTGCGTCTTTTATGGTCGGCAACATTGTTTTGATTTTTTCTATAGAAGGGTAAAGAATAGGGGAAACTATTTTTTTCGTTTCTGGTTGTTTATTACGATAAGGAGTGACTCCGTATATAGGACTTATTAATGAAAAGGTTAGAAAGATGACAAAATATTTCCAAACCTTTTTTCCTTGAATTGACATATTTTTTTGTGAATGCTTTCTAATTAAAATTAATATCCTCTAAAAATGAAAATATTATTTTTGTAATTGTCTCTTTAATGGGTTGTATAAAACAATAGATATGTAGTAAAAAACCATAAAAATACATTTTATTGATTTTGCGAGAAAGTTGTTTCATTTATAGAATAAAAAAAGTTTCTGGATTACAAAAAATTAATTTGCCCCTCTTTGGGGGGATAATATTTTAATTCAGTTAGGACAAATTTGATATATATTTTCATACCTTTCTAATAAAAATATTTACATAGCATTATAATTATATCATTAAATAATATAAAAATATCTGATATGATTTATAAAAAAAAGACCTTATTAAAAGGTCTTTTTTTAATGATAAAATGTTTATTATTGCGTTTTTTCTTGCTGTATTGTCATTTCTTCTTGAATTTTATCTTCTACTTCGGATAAGTCGGAATTTTTTTCTATAATGTCGGTTTGTTTATCTTTTTTATCATTTTTTTCGGATTTCTTTCCGAAGATACTACTCCATTTTTTATTTTTTTAGTTTTTTCTTTAGATTCTGTGATTTGTTTTACTTCTTCATCAAAATTTAACGTTGTATCTTTTGTATTTAAATTTTCATTTTGAATTTCTTCAATGATAAATGTTTCTTGTTTCTCTTCTTCTTTTGTTAAGTTATTTTCATCTAATGTTTCTTGAAATTTATTGTCTAAAACATTGTTAAAATCTTTTGATTCGGCATACTCGTCTAAATGGGGTTGTTCATAAGAAACCAATTTGTCTGTCGGAAGAGCGATTTTTTGCTCTTTATTGTAAAAAAAACTAAAATAAATAATGAAAAATAATAAAAGAACGAGCAAAGGGACAATTAAAAATATTTTTAAAATGTTGTTCGAATCGTTTGTGTTTCTAATAATCTTTCCTCTTGTTTACATTTAATTGTTTAATTGTTTGAATTTTAATTTAATTTTTGAATTTGAATTTTTATTTTAATTATTAGGATAAAAGGTAGAAAAACATATTTATTAATATTATTGTAATGATTTTTAAAACCATTACAATAATATTATAATTATTTTAATTCTAATATTAACAAAGAAAATGATAATATTACTCTTTTTATAAATATCAAATTATATAAAGCAATTTAGCAAAAAAACCGTTATAAAAAGAACGGTTTTAGTTTTATAAAAAGGAATTATAAATTGATTTTTTTATGAATTCCACCACGACGAACCAAACAACGACATTATTTTGCCAACTGAAGAGTTGGAGGTGACGGCTGGTGAAGCAGGATTGTTTTCATTGGCGTCAACATTGGAGTTTTTGTTGTCTGGAGTTGTACCCCCTAACCATGTCGGCAAACTCTCCTTTATCAAATCTTTTATTTTGTGACTTAATTGAGGCGGCAATTGATTAATACTTATTTTTAAACTTTCCACAATTCCTTTCACATGAATATTATCTTCAATATTTTCCATTTTATCCTTAGCTGTTTTAGTAGCTTGTTCTAAATTATCTAATGCTGTAGAAATTTTTTCAATAATTTGTTTTTTATCTTTTTCAAGGTCTTTATTCCATGAGTCGATTTTGCCTGCAATATTATCCATTAATGATTTTTTATCTTTTTCAATACTTTGACCTAAATTGTCAATCGCTGTTTGTAGTGTTTTAGTGAAATCATCCGCTAAAGCTTTTACTTTTTGGTCTAAAATAACCAATATTTTTTGAGTGATTTCTTGAGTATTGAAAGATTCTATTTTGCTTTCCGCTTTTTTGGTTAATTGCTCTAAATATTTAGGAATTAATTCTTTAGTAAGGGAGTTTTCTAAATTATCCATTTTTTCCAATAATTTATTGAACACTTCATCTCTTTTTTGCGATGTTTGTTTTGATTGTTGATCTAATACTTCATTTATTTTTTTATTAGTTTTTTCCTTAATTTCATTAGTTTTTTCCTTAATTTCATCCGCAATTTCATCTTTTGCTTTGTCGAAAGCGAAAGCAGTAGAAATAATTAATAAAAAAATCACCGCTGTTAAAATTAAAATCGAAATAATATAAAAGTTTTTTTTATTAGGTTTAAAAATATTCATTTTCATAACTTTTTATTATTCTCCTATAATATTTGCATAGAATAGCTAAAATCAAAATAAAATTTTTTTCAATTTTAATTCTTGTTTCTTATGGAAGAAAAAATTTATTCTATTAATAATATGTTTATGTCAAAAAAACATATTCTTTAAAACAATTTTATTATATAGTATTTTTAGCGTTATGAAACAATTTTTTTCGACCGAGTTCATAAAATAACGACTTTTAAGGAAAAAATTAATGAAAAAAATAATCTTTTCAGTAAGGTAAAATACCGTTTCCAAAGAAAGAAAAGATCTATTTTACTGCCAAATAATAAAAAGATGTTTTTTCGGTGTTTTTAATAAAAAAAGATATTTTAAAGAAAAAATTATTTTACATAAGACCTCATAAAGGCTTAAAAAAACTTTTTCATCTTTCTTATTAAAATATTTTGATTTTTAAACAAAATAATGTAAAATATTATTTTAATGAATACATTTCAATATCTCAAAAGAATTATTTTATTTTGGTATATTTGAAAATGTTATTTTTTAAACAAATATAAACAAGTTTATTTAAATAGTAGGGTAATATTTTATAAGATTTTAAGATAATGAAGTTCTTTGAATTGCTTTTAAGCGTTTAAATAAGATATTTATATAGTCGATTTTACTATTAATCTAAATAATTATATTTTAATGTTGACAAATTACAAATTTTAATATACAATTAAATAAATCTTAATATTTCAAATTTAATCATTTAAGATATATTTGATATTTTTATAAAAAAACTTTACAATTTTAATAATTTTTTAAAAAAAGTTATAATGATTGTAAAAAAATAGTTATTTTTTTGGTTTTGCATAAATGATGACAAAGAATTGATATAGTTCATAAAATATTAATCTTTTTTCTTTTTATCTAACCAAGACCTTTAGCTAAATAACTTTTTCCAAAATATGTATTTTTAATAAAAAAAACATTTTGATGTTTAAACGGTCGTTCTTACTAGAAAAAAATGCTTTCATAAAGTAATTCGAAATATATGAAATTTAGATAAAAAAACAAAGGAGAAAAAAAGATATGAAAAACAACATGATAGAAATTAAAAATGTAAATAAATCATTTGACGGAAAACACATTTTAAAAAATATTAATTTAAATATTCGCAACCAAGAAATACTTACTATTATAGGCCATTCTGGTTCCGGTAAATCCACTTTATTAAGAACTTTAAATTTATTAGAAGTGCCTGATTCTGGGGAAATTTTGATTAATTCGCAAAACATCTTAGATAAGAATGTTAATTTATCTGAGTTACGCACACAAGTAGGAATGGTTTTTCAAAATTTTAACTTATTCGAAGAAAAGACTGTTTTAGAGAATTGTTGTTTAGCACCGATTAAAGTTTTAAAAATGAGTAAAGAACAAGCTAAAGCTAATGCTTTACAAAAACTAAAAGAAGTAGGTTTAGAAAAATTTGCTGATGTAGATGTGAAACAACTTTCTGGAGGACAAAAACAAAGAGTCGCAATCGCTAGAACTTTATGTATGCAACCAAAAGTTATTTTATTGGACGAACCAACTTCCGCTCTTGATCCCGAATCTTCTCAAGAAGTAATGCAAATATTAAAAAAATTAGCTGAACAAAACGAAATTACTCTAGTTATCGTTACGCATGAAATGAAATTCGCTAAAAAAGTTTCTCATAATATTTGTTTTATGGAAAACGGCGTTATTATGGAAAAAGGTTCTTCTAAAGAAATTTTTGAAACTAATCAATACCCTAAAATAAGATCTTTTTTTGAAGAATTTTGATCTCATTTAATTAAAAACTACTTTTTTTAATGCTATAACTATGTACTTTGAAATAAAAACGCATTATGAACAAAAAATAAAGCGTTATGAATATTTAAAATAAGAAAAAAAGGAATGATAGATTTTATGGATTTAAACATAAAAACATATTGGAAAAAAAATGGAACAAAAATATTTTTTTTGACTATTTTTTTGTTATTTTTGATTTGGTTACATTATTCTGTTTTATCTTTTTCGGATGTTAAAAATAATTCTGACTTGTCCACGAAAGGTCCTTCTTTTTGGTCTAACTTATATCAATCCTTGCCAGCTTATAAACAAGGTTTTTTGACTACTTTATTATTAGCGATAGACGGTCTTTTTTTAGGTTTTTTATTGGCTATATTATTAACAATGTGGAAAAATTCTTCTGAAGTGATAAAAAGGCAAAAAACTTGTTTAATTTATCTGCAAAAAATATTAACAGTTATTTTTAACTTTTTAATGAATTTTTTTAAAGCTATACCCATAGTAATTCAAGCTTTATTGTTTTATAGTTTTTTAGTGAATATACCATCTTTTAAAGGTTCTTTAGGACCAGTGATAGTCGGTTTGATCATTATTATGTTAAATACAGCTTTTAATCTAACAGAAATTATGTTAAACCATATTAAATTTTTTGATCCTGGACAAATAGAAGCCGCTCATTCTTTAGGAATGAACCAAAAACAAGTTTTTCGTTATATCACTTTAGGACAAACTTTTAAAAGAACAATTCACTCTATTTGGAACCAGTTTATTATTAATTTGAAAGAAACCGCTTTATTTCAAATAATCGGAGTAGTAAGTCTTATTTTCGCAGCCCAAAGGCAAGTTTCGATTACTTTTGACACTATTACCCCTTATCTTTTAATCAGTTTGTTTTATTTAATGTTAGTTGGTATGACGGATTTAATCAATCAAAAAACTAAACATTAATTATTTGGGAACAAATAATTATGACAACAGAATAATCTTAAAAACAAAGTAATCAATCGAAATATAATAATCCATCTTATTGAAAAATAAGATGAAGAACAAATGGTTGATTTAACAGTTCGCATTCGAAACAAATATTTAATTTAAGTGACAAATTTATTAATGAATATCTTGTTTTCAACTTTTATTAGTTTAAGTTAATTTTTTTATTTTTAACAAAAGAAACTAAATAATAAAGACGAAATTGATCGGAAGGAATAATTGTAACTTTATGGACGCTTTTATATTAAAAAAATATCTTATGAAAAATTGGAAAAAAATTTCCATCGGCACGATAATAGCGATTCTTTTGGTTTGGCTTAATTTTTATATCTTAATACCTAATGGTGTTAAAAAAGATGGAAAAGAAACTTTAACTTTAGGAATCGTGAATAACGCTCCACCTTTCGCTTTTGACGGAAACAATAAAGATAATGGTCACGAAACTATTAATGGCGATTTTATCAGTGGTTCTGATATCGAATTTTTTAAAGAAATAGCCGACAAAATGAATAGGAATTTGATTATTAGAACTTTCTCTTTTCCTGGGATATTAAATGCTGTTAAACAGGGTACAGTAGACGTTATTATTGGAATGTTAAATGTTACAGCTGAAAGAAAAGAACAAATGTTATCTATTGAGTATCATACGTCTGATTTAGGTATTCTTGTTAGAAAAGATGATCCTTTGTTTAAAGAGAAAAAGGATGCAATAAAATTAAATGACTTAAAAGAAGTGAAAAGGATAACCACTATTATCGGTTCAATATATGATATTCAATTTTTCGATACTTTGAAAAAGCAACATTATTTGCCAAAAGCTAAAAAAACAGCTTTAAAAGAGGACGCAGTGAATTGTGCTGAGTCAGTTTCTAACGGAACAGCAGACGTTCTTTTATTAGAATATCCGGTAATAGATTTAATCGCCAATCAACAACGTGATAAATTCAAAGCTTTCAAATTAACAGATTTGCCTGATGACATAAAAGTCCCTCCTTTAGGCATGTTCTTGCAAAAAGGTACAAAAGGAGAAAATTTAAAAAAGGAATTAGAAGGCATTTTAAAAGAAGTTTTAAATACCAAGGCAACATATCAAGGCAAATACCATCCGACAGCAATTGACAAACATAAAAAGGTTATTGATTCAACCAAATCCAAAACAAGTTTTTTCAAAACATATTATAAAAGTTTTTTGATTTCTTTATTATTGGCTGTTGATGGCTTGCTTTTAGGTTTTATATTATCTTTATTATTTTTCAAAATTAAGTTGTTATCAGTCAACACTGCTGTAGAATCACCTGCCAAAAAATCTTTTAAAATAAAAAACATCTTTTCTGTTTTAATAGATAGTTTGATTTATGTTCTTAAAGCGGTTCCTATTTCTATTCAAGTTATTTTAGTTTATAATTTATTAGTTCTTAATTTTGATTTTTTCAAAGTAGATTCTTTAGGTTCTTTTTATACCGCTTTAATTATCATTTTAATCAATAATGCTACTATTTTAACTAGCGTTTTCGTTAATAATATGAAACTTTTAGATAAAGGGCAATTTGAAGCTGCCTATTCTTTAGGGATGAAAAAAAAACAAGTTTTCAATTATATTATTTTAAGACAAACTTTAAAAAGATCGATGCCTTTTGTTTGGAATCAACTAATTATTAATTTTAAAGAAACAGCTTTATTTTCTATTATTGGGTTATCTAGTTTATTATGGAATGCTCAACGTAATATTGTTCTTACTAATGATACAATTACTCCTTTCGTGATCGTTAGTGTTATTTATTTAACTTTAATCACTCTTACCAACTGTATTTGTAAAAAAATTAATAAAAATTAAATTATTAAACATAACTTTTTTGTTTTAAACAACTTATAAAAAACAAGTTCTTTTTCGTCGGGACTTGTTTTTTTTTTTTAGTGTGTGTATAATAGTTTTTAATAATTTGATTTTTTAAATTATTAAAAAATTAATTCCAAAATGAAAAAAGGTTAAAAAAGAAATGAATTATAAAGAATTTATTCGGAAACATAAGAAAATAATAATGCGAGTAGCGATAGGGTTATTAGGGATTTTGCTGATAGTTGGCGTTTTTTTTTGGAATTAAAAGTTTAAACGATAATAAGGATGAAAGTTCTTCCACAAGTGTGAGCTCAAACGTAACACCAGAAACACCTAAAGAAGATAAAATACCTAAGGATATTTATGTTAAAACCATTAATAAGCAAAACGAAGACCCTGTAGTGGATTTATTTGATTCAAATCCGTTGAGTAACGAGATGCTTTTATTATTAAAATGTAATTTTATTACATTAGAAACTGATTGGGAAAAAGCCATTCAAAAAAAGCATGTTTCAATATCAGACGATTACTCCTCAGTTTTGCAAAACAATGAATTAAAACATGATATTTTAAAACCCACTTATGCTCTTGGATTGTTAAAAAACTTTCCCAAAGATGAAAGAGGAATTGAGCAAGAAATAAAAGGATATGATAAATTTCATTATGATGTTTCTTCAAATAAATGGACATTTAATTTAAAAGATAACTTAAAATTTGAAAATGATAAAAAAATCAATAATGAAACTGTAAAATATTCTTTTGATACAAATAAAAAAATTTTAGAATTTTTGCATTCAGATAAGGATGAAAAAGTATATCCAGATAATTTAAAAAAATTATTAGCAACAACATTTATTAAAGATGAACATGATGAATTAACTTTTAGTTTTTATTATGATAAACCGCAAAAATTATCTTATGTTGTTTCATTCTTAAATCTTTTAACATTATTTCCCAAAGAAGAATTTGAAAAAAGTTATGAAGGAAAATCAATAGATAAAGCGGAATATGGGGCAAAAGAATATCCTTTTATTTCTTATGGGCCTTATCAAGTATCCCAAGGATATGATCATGAAAAAGATTGGATATTTAAAAAAAATTCTAAATACTTTGAAAACGATAAATATCCTAATTCTTTTATTCATTATAAACTTATTGAAAATGATCAAGAAGGAGTTCAACTTTTTAATGATGGGAAATTAAATGAATTAATTATTAATGATAATAATTTATTAGAATATATATCTAATAAACAATATATTGCCAAAGATACTAGAGGTGTTGGTTATTTATATTTTAACAACTTTTTAGAAGAACAAGAAGATGATTTAGAAATTCAAAACATGAAAACAAAAACAAATTATTTTGTTCAAGACCCACGTTTTCGACAGGCTTTATTTTTTGCTATTGATAGACAAAAATTAAAACAAGAAAATTTATTTAAGTTTAATCCTACTTTTTCTTTTATTTCTAATATTACTTTAATAACAGATTATGAAAAGTTCAATAAGACAAATTTTCATGAAGAAAATTTAAGAAAATTCTTAAATATTCAAGAAAATAATGTTTCAGAAACTAATTTAATTCAAAATAGTTTTAATCCAAGAAAAGCATTAGAGTTGTTTAAATCTGTAGAAAATGATTTTTCGAAAACGCAACTTGGAAAAAAATATTTTTCACCATTAAAAATAATTTTTAGATCTGATGGGAGCGATTTTCAAGAAAAATTAATAACTTCTTTAAAATCTATGTTTGAAGAGTGCTTTTCTACATCGGAAATTGATATTGAAGTCGAAACAGAAGGAGATTTTAATTTAGTAATCTCTGAGAAAGGTCTTATAAACAGAGACAGAGCTCATACTATATTGGTTTATATAGCTGATTTGATAAAAAAAGCAAATGGACAAGATCGAACATATGAAATCCCATATTTAAATAAACAATTAAGCCAAAATGAATTATTAGAAGAATTAACAGCATTACAAAATAAGAGCGATAGCGACAATAAACAAGATGCATCAGAAGCAAAAACACAATTTTTTAATATTATAAAACAATTAGAAGAAGAAGTGTTTCAAAAATTCCCAATTATGCCTTTATATCAAATTAAAAAGCATAAATTCTACAAAGATCTAATTAATGATTTTACTGATTCTTTTTTGATTTGGAGGTTAAATGATAGATGTTAGTATACATCAAAAAAATAAAAAAGGTTTTTAATTTATTTAAAAAACCTTTTTTAATCAGTTTTATGTTTTTACTTTTTATTTTCCCTTTTGTCTATAATTTTTATCAAAATTATTATAATTTACCACAACAAGAGAAAAATTATCATCAACTCAAATCTGATATTCAAAAAAAAATTATTCAAAAAATTTACTATACTAAAAAATTTGATATCATAACTGGAGAATATTTATATGTTGAAGCAATTCAAAAAAATAATAATCAAAAGTATTTTTGTAAAATAGACAGCATTTTTTATGGTCTATTATGTGAATTAATAGATCAACAAAATAATAAAAATAATATTAGTGTAGTAAAAACAAACATAAATAAAAATTATATAAACATTTATATGTATTTGTTTCACATTTTAAGTAGTTTTGGTTCTATTATTTTTATATTTTATATTTTAAACAATATGAAAGAAACATCTGGCCGATTAAATAAGAATTCTCAAATATCTTCTTTTCAAAAATCTTTATTCACTTTCAAAGATATAGCTGGAAACGAAGAAGAAAAAGAAGAAATGCAAGAATTAATTGATTTTTTAAAAAATCCTAAAAAATACCAAGATATAGGGGCTTCTATTCCGAAAGGAGTTTTATTAGAAGGACCACCAGGAACTGGTAAAACTTTATTAGCGAAAGCGGTTGCTGGAGAAGCTGGAGTTCCTTTTTATTCAGTATCTGGTTCTGAGTTTGTAGAAAAATATGTTGGAGTTGGGGCTTCACGTATTAGAAATCTTTTTAAAGAGGCAAACATTAATGCTCCTTGCATTTTGTTTATTGATGAAATAGATGTTTTAGGCGGTAAAAGAGGTGGAGGGAATAGTGATGATCCTCGGGAAAAAGACCAAACTCTTAACCAATTATTAACCGAAATGGATGGTTTTACTACTTCTAAAGGAATTATTATTATTGGCGCTACTAATAGAGCTGATATGTTGGATCCTGCTTTATTAAGACCAGGAAGATTTGACCGTAAATTTACTGTTGGTTTGCCTGATGTAAAAGCGAGAAAAGCGATCTTAGAAGTGCACGCTAAAAATAAAAAACTAGATCCATCGGTTGATTTAGAACAAATCGCTAAACAAACTCCAGGCATGAGTGGGGCCCAATTGGACGCTGTTTTAAATGAAGCTTCTATTTTAACAGTTAGAAATGATAAAGAAACAATAACAAATGAAGAATTATATGAAGCTATTGATCGAGTTTTAATGGGGCCTGCTAAAAAATCTAAAAAATATGATGAAGAAGAAAGAAAAATGGTAGCTTATCATAAAGCGGGACACGCTGTTATTGGTTTAAAGTTAAAGCATGCTCCTAAAGTACATAAAGTAACTATTATCCCAAGAGGCAATGCTGGTGGTTATAATTTAATGTTGCCAGAAAAAGAGACCTTCTTTTCATCTAAGAAAAGAATGTTGGCAAATATTATTTCATTTTTAGGCGGAAGAGCTGCCGAAGAACTAATGTTTGATGATATTTCTAATGGGGCTTTTGGTGATTTTCAACAAGCTACTCAAATAGCTACTCAAATGGTGACAAAATTAGGAATGTCTGATTTAGGACCGATGCAGAATGAAAACAATTATTTGGTAAATAATCCTTTGGTTGATAATGAAGTGAAAAAAATAATTGATAAATCTATGATTGAAGCACGAAACATTATAAAAGAAAATTGTCTTTTATTGGATGCTATCGCTGATTCTTTATTGGCAAAAGAAACCATAACAGAAACTGATTTAAACAATATTATGACAAATTTAAATCCATCTGCTGAGAAAATATCTATTAATCAAATGCAAAAATAACTTTATAAAATTTAAACAAATATTCCATTTGCATTCAAAAAGAAAGACCTTTTTATTAGTTTTCTGTAAGATGATATATATTTCTACATCTTTATTGAATTTTTTATTATTTTCCCATTCGAGAACATTTCCTCAATAAAGTCCTATTTGTTGAGAAACAGAAACGTATTTTTTATGAACAAAAGATTGAGACATCTTTTCAAATCCCCAAGAAACATACTCGTTAAGTTTAGGTTCGATGAATTTAGAATAAAACAATTCTTCTTCTGTGGAAGAAATAGTAGTTATATTGGACTCAATAAAGGCGAAATAAAAACGAAAGAATTGGACTTTCATATAATAAAGAGTTTTTTTAGCATTTTTTCTTTCTCCAAAAGAAAAATCTTGGCCTACTATTCCCATCTTTTCCAATGTACTAATATAATTAGAGGTAGAACTAGAGGATTTGATATGGCTTTTTTTGCTAATATCGTTTAATTTAGTCGCTCCATAAGCGATACTTTGAAGAATGGCTATATATTTTTGCGGCTTTGGAATTTCATGTTTTAAAATAAAATCCATTTCAACTTCATTATTTAAAAACGGTTTTAATATGATATTGATGATATTTTTTTGAACGCTTAATTGGGGATTTATTTGATTAAGATAAAAAGGGATTCTGCCGAAAATACTATAAAAAATTATTTTATCTTCTAAACTTATTTGAGGATAAACAAACTAGCCTCCTCATAATCAAAAGGTTTTATTTTTAAAGAACAAGTTTTACGACTGTATAAAGGTTTTTGGAAAGATAATTCGTTTTCCATAACGCCGACATGACTACCTGAAACAATTAATTTAATAATAAAATCAGGTAAAATATGATCGATTATTATCTTACAAATCAGAAGAAAAACCGCCATTATCTTTTAATAAATAAGTAAATTCGTCTATCATTAAAATTATTTTTTGGTTTTTTGATCAACTAAATATTTAAACAATTGTTGATAACTATCAAAAGACAAAGGTTGTTTAAAAAACACCTATCGTTTGAGTTAATTCGCGTAAATTTATTTCAACTCTTTTTTCTTTAGCCATAAAATAAATAGCTTGCTTATTTTTTTCCATGATCTTCTGCAGAATAGCTGTTTTCCCGATTCTTCTACGACCATAAAGAAGGATAAATTCAAACTTATTAGAATCAATTTTTTATTGTAAATTGGTTAATTCTTTTTTCTACCATGAAATATAATAAATCCCTTTTTAAAAGCTTTATTGAAATAAACATTATATCATGTATCTTGGTTGTTTGTTGATATAATGATTTAGGATACATATCTTTTTAGTAAAAAAAACATTCTCAATTAACCTTTTTCGCTTAATTAATATATAAAAAAACTTTCAGATAAAAGAAAAATGACTTTTTACAATATAAATATTAAAAAAAACATATAATTTTCTTTATAATATTACTTGTAATAAATATAAATAAAAAAATATCTAAAAAGTTTTTTTATATGAAAAATTTAAATATAATAAACAATAAAACTTATTATATAATAATATTATTATTTATTATATTTAAGTTGTTGACAGATATGGTTTTTTGTTTTATAATTAATGAGATAGAGTATTTTTAAAGAAAGTAGGTTTGGAATAAAAATGTCAGTTAAAATTCGTTTACAACGTTTTGGTGCTCATAAAAAACCTTTTTATCGTGTAGTTGCTATAACTTCCAAAAATAAAAGAGATGGTAAATTTTTAGAGATTTTAGGAACTTATGAACCATTCAAAAATTTAATTAATTTAGATGTTGAGAAAATTGATAAATGGCGTTCAGTCGGCGGAGAACCTACAAAAACTGTTCACAATTTATTAAAAAAATACAAAAACAATAATAAACAAGCGTAAAATCAATATTTTTCCTAACCTAAAATATAATATTTTAGGTTAATTGTTGGTGTAAGTTGGTGAAAAGGCTTTTATAAAAATGAAATTTGATATTATTACTATTTTTCCTTTTTTTTTGATAGTTTTTTAAACAATTCTATTATTAAAAGGGCTCAAATTAACAAACAAATTGAGTTTGAAATTCACGATTTAAGAAAATATAGCAATAATAAACACAATCAAATAGATGATATTCCTTACGGTGGAGATGTAGGAATGTTGTTGAAATTTCCTCCTTTTTACGACGCTCTTCAACAGATAAAAACTTATTCTAAAAGTAGAGTAATTTTATTATCTCCTCAAGGTAATGTATTGACCCAACAAAAAGCTGTTGAATATGCCCAAAATTTTTCTCATTTAGTTATTTTATGTGGTAATTATGAAGGTGTAGATGCTAGAGTTTTAGATTATGTGGATGAAGAAATTTCCATTGGCGATTACGTCTTAACTGGCGGCGAAATAGCGGCTACAGTTTTTATAGACGTTATTGCAAGATTAGTTCCTGATGTCATTAAAAAGGAATCTTATTTAAACGACTCTCATCAAAATGGTTTATTGAAATATCCTCAATACACTAAACCGCAAACTTATCAAAACAAATCAGTTCCTGATATACTTTTATCAGGTCATCATGAAAACATTACTCAATGGCGTGAAAAAGAAAGTTTAAGAAACACTTTTTTAAAAAGACCGGATTTATTAGAAAAAACCACTTTAAACGAGAAACAACATCAATTATTAGAAGAAATTAAAAAAGAAACTAAAAATCAAAAAATCAATAAAAAAGATTGAGAAGATGATTATTTTCATAAAGGAAATTAGAAAATCATGAATTTAAAAGGACAAGAATTACTCAATTCAATTAACGAAAACAATTTAAAAAGTGTTCCTGATTTCAAACCAGGCGATACTGTAAAAGTTTACATTAAAATTGAAGAAGGTAACAAAAAAAGAATTCAAACATTTGAAGGATTAGTTATTAGACGTCAAGGTAGCAACATTTCTGAAAACATTACTGTAAGAAAAGTTTATTCTGGCGTAGGAGTAGAAAGAATTTTTCCAATTCATTCGCCTTTATATGAAAAAATAGAAGTAATTCGTCGCGGAATCGTAAGACGTTCTAAACTTTATTACATCAGAAAACTTTCAGCTAAAGCCGCTAGAATTAAAGAAAAAAATAATTTTTTTAATTTTAAGAAATAATTTAATAAAAAAGATTTTGAATCATGAAAAAACGAGATTATTTTAATCTCGTTTTTTAAATTATATAAGAAATTTATTTTTTTCAAAAAATCATTTAAAGGAGTTAATAATGCTGTTATTTCAAGAATTAAAATGGCGTAATTTAATAAAAGATTGTAGCGATGAAAAAAGATTAGAAGAGATGTTAAATAACGAATCTATTAATTTTTATTGCGGTTTCGATCCTACTGGGAATTCTTTAACTGTAGGTCATTTAGTGCAAATTACAACTATTTTATTATTACAACAAAAAGGTCATATTCCGTTTATTTTGATCGGGCAAGCGACTGGTTTAATCGGTGATCCTAAAGAAACTGAAGAAAGAAATTTACTTTCTAAAGAAACGATTTATCATAATGTAGAGCAAATTCAAAAACAACTAACTAACATTTTATCCCCTCATAAAGTGGAATTTTTTAATAATTATGATTGGATTTCTCAAATAGATCTTATTACCTTTTTTAGGACTTACGGAAAATTATTCAACGTTAATTATATGATCGCTAAAGACACAGTAGCCAAAAGGTTAAAAACAGGGATTTCTTATTCGGAATTTTCTTATATGATTTTACAAGCTTTAGATTTTCATCAATTATACAAAAATAAACAAATTAAACTACAAATGGGTGGTTCTGATCAATGGGGCAATATTACCAGCGGTTTAGAATTAATTCGTAAATTAGAAAAAACCCCCCTAGAGGAAAAACCAGTCGGTATGAGCATCCCTTTATTGTTAAATAGTCAAGGGGTTAAATTTGGCAAAAGTGAAAAAAATACTTTATGGTTAGACCAAAAATTAACGAGTCCTTATCAAATTTACCAATATTTCTTAAATACGGCTGATAATGATGTAGTTAATTATTTAAAAACTTTAACTTTGTTAAAACCAACTTTTATTATGGCATTAGAAGAAGAGGTTCAACAAAATCCACAACAAAGAAAAGCTCAAAAAGAATTAGCTAAAAGTATTGTTACTTTTTTATACGGAGAAGAGGCTTTTAAAGAATGTTTTCAAGTTAACGAGATTTTATTCTCTAAAAAACATGTTTTTCAAAAAGAAGATTTTGTGTTATTGCAAAAACACTTAGTAACTGTGCAAACTAATACTGATCTGCCTTTAGTGGACGTTTTGGCGCAAACCCAACTAACTGCTTCTAAAAACGAAGCTAAAAAAATCATTTCTTCAGGATCAGTGAAAATTTTTAAAAATCCTGTTAAACAAATAGATTATCTTTTAAGCTCTAAAGACGCTTTATATGATAAATACGTTTTATTAACTAAAAAAAATAAATTTAAAGCTTTAATCGTTTTTAATTAAAAAATAGTCTTTTAATTTATTGGAAAAGAAAGAGTTCTTTTGGTGATGTCTAAACAAGAATTGTATCGTCAATTAATCTTAAAACATTATAAAAATCCTGTTAATATAGGGTTAGAAAAAAATAATCCTCATTCCTACCTATCTCAACAGAAAAACTTTTCTTGTGGTGATGAAATAACTCTTCAAGTGACTTTGGAAAAGAATAAGATTGTTAATATTAGATACGAATTACAAGGTTGTTCTATTTTAGTAGCTTCCGCTTCGCTCATGTCTATTCATTTGAAAAATAACACTTTAGAAGAAAGTATCGAAAAAATAAATCATTTTCTTAATTTATTAGAAAATAAACCTTTTGATAAAAAAGTTTTAAAAGAAGAATTGCATATTTTAGAAAATGTGATCCATTTTCCTGGCAAATTTAAATGCGCCAGTATGCCTTGGACTTTATTGTTAAAAATGATTCAAGAAAGGCAAAATACTCTTCTCGCTACGAAGTAATTTGATTGATTAAAAATATATCTAAGAAAGAAAATAACCATGATTTTATCTAAAAAAAATCCTAAATTTAAAAAATTAAAAAAATTAGCTTTAAAAAAATATCGCGATTTATACCAAGAATTTTTAGTTTTTGGAGAGCATTTAGTTGAAGAAGCTTTAAAAAGCGGGGTTGTTTTAGAACTTTATACTAATAATACCGACCAACACGAAGGTATTCTGATGGAAGATTACTTAATGAGAGAATTAAATAAAAATAAAGTTTTATATTCTCAAGTAGCAGTTTGTCAAATGAAAAAAAACGTTTTACAAAGTGATAAAATTTTAGTCTTAGATGATGTTCAAGACCCTGGTAATACTGGTACATTATTAAGAAGCGCTAGCGCTTTCGGTTTTAAACATGTTTTTTTCAGCGATAAAAGTGTTGACTTTTATAATGAAAAAGTGATCGCCGCTACCCAAGGAGCTTTTTTTAATTTATTTTTAGAAAGAGGCGATACCGTCTCTTTTTTAAACAATTTAAAAACAGATAACACTTATATTTTCAGTTCTTCTGTTAATGAAAAAACTATTGATTTAAAAGAATTAAACCAAGAATTTTTACAAAATAAAAAAAGAGCTTTAGTGGTAGGGAATGAAGGGTCTGGTATTTCTCAAGAAGTCAAAGGTCTTTCGTCTTATTTTATTAATATCGACACTTCTTCGGTAGAAAGTTTAAATGTTAATGTTGCTGGTAGTATTTTAATGTATTTATTAAAATAAAACTTCTATTACTTCTTTATACTAAAAATAATCTTTATCTGATAAAAATTTTATCAATATAAAAAGAACCCTTAAAAGGGTTCTTTTTTGTTTTATGTTTGTATTATATGTTTCAATTGTTCTGATTAACTATTTGTTCTAATTGTTCTTTGACGATAGTTTCTTGTTCTAACAATGTGTTAGCTATTTTATCTAATAAATCTTTATTTTCTTTAATTATTTTTCTTGTTTCTTCCATACATTCATCGATGATTTTTTTAATTTCTTTTTCTACTATTTCGTTACGCATAAAAGAATTATTATCATTCTGCATCGGTCCTAAATCAGACATCCCTAATTTAGTTACCATTTGGGTCGCTATTTGAGTGGCAGATTTAAAATCTCCATAAGCTCCGTTAGAAATATCATCAAACATTAATTCTTCGGCCGCTCTGCCGCCTAAATAAGAGATAATATTAGCTAACATTCTTTTTTTAGAAGAAAAGAAAGTTTCTTTTTCTGGCAACATTAAATTATAACCACCAGCATTGCCTCTTGGGATAATAGTTACTTTATGTACTTTAGGAGCATGTTTTAACTTTAAACCAATAACAGCGTGCCCCGCTTCATGATAAGCTACCATTTTTCTTTCTTCTTCATCGTATTTTCTTGATTTTTTCGCTGGACCCATTAAAACACGATCAATAGCTTCATATAATTCTTCATTTGTTATTGTTTCTTTATCATTTCTAACTGTTAAAATAGAAGCTTCATTTAAAACAGCAGCTAATTGGGCCCCACTCATAGAAGGTGTTTGTTTAGCGATTTGTTCTAAATCAACTGATGGATCTAGTTTTTTATTTTTAGCGTGCACTTCTAAAATCGCTTTTCTCGCTTTCGCATTCGGCAATCCTACTTTAAAAATACGATCAAATCGTCCGGGACGAAGTAAAGCTGGATCTAATATATCAGCTCTATTAGTGGCGCCGATAATTAAAATCCCTGAAGAAGTATTAAAACCATCTATTTCTGTCAGTAATTGGTTTAAAGTTTGTTCATGTTTATTTTCAGATTGACCACGTTTTTTACCTAAAGCATCTATTTCATCAATAAATAAAACACAAGTAGTTAAATGTCTTAATTGTTGAAATAATTCCCTAATTTTTTTAGATCCTAACCCAACTAAAATACCATCAAATTGAGAACCAGATACTGAATAAAAAGGAACATTTGCTTCTCCAGCAACCGCTTTCGCTAATAAAGTTTTACCAGTTCCTGGCGGTCCTTCTAATAAAACTCCTTTCGGAATAGAAGCCCCTATATCTTGGTATTTTTTAGGATTTTTTAAAAAATCAATTAATTCTTGCATTTCTTCTTTTTCTTCTTCGTTGCCAGCCACATCTTTAAAAGTAAATTGAGATTTTTGTTTAGAGGAAGAATGAGGTGTAGAATTTATTTCATTCGAACTGTATAATATGATACTATTCATAATATAATAACTAAATATAATAGGATAAATTTTCATTATAATACGCAAAAATAATTTATTCGCATCGAATATATTATATACACATTTATAAAAAAGATTTTTATTTCTATTTAAAATTACTGTATTATTAAAATAATATTCCATAATGCTAAAAAAAGATAACCAAATTAATAAAATCATAAATATATTATTTTTTTTAAAATATTTTTTATATTTTCCATTTCTAACTATATTAAGCATACATAAGTCCTATTCTTGATTATTTTTTTCTTGTAATATAAAAAAGTCAAATTGTTGACTTTGCGGTTTATCAATGTTTTTTTTATATATTATATGTTCTAATTGCTGTGCATCGCTATAATGAAATACATATTCTTCTTTGTTTGTTATATTGCCAAGAGAAACTTTTACTTTATCTAAATAATTATTTTTATAAGATATATCGAAAATTTTTGGTGTTTTTGAATTTTTAATAATTCGTGTTAATCTATTTTCTGAATCATACTTTATATCATATGTTAATTCTAGCGACAAGTCGCCTCCTCTATTATTATTTTGAAAATATTCTATTTTAATGATTTGGTTTTTTTCATTATAAAGTGGAAAAATAATTTTTTCTTTCTGCGATTTTTTATTAAGTTGCTCCATTTTTTCAATTTTTGTTTTATTATTATCTATAACAGCATAATTTATTTTTATAGTTTTGTGTTTTATTAATTCTTGTTGTCCCCTTTCTCTTTTCCAGTCCTCAATTTTTTGGAATTGGTTAGAAATAGTATCCTTTTTGTATTTAAATACTTGTTTTGCTTGGTTGCGATCTAAATTATCGTATATATATTTGTTATCATTATTTTTTTCTATTAACCAAACAAAAAAAGAATAATATTCGCTAGAAAAACATATTCCTATATTATTCATATAATCTATTTTTTGTTTATCATGTTCTGTTAATTTTTCTAATTTAGAGCGATCAATTTTGTTTGAAACACTGCTAAAACGTTTAATTCCGAAAAAAACGCCAACTATCAGCAAAATCCCTAATAACCCTATCGCTACTAACATTATTATTTTCTTATGTTTCCGAATAAATTCTTTATAATTCATTTCTTTTTTTAACCTTTCTTCATTTTGGAATTAATTTTTAATAATTTAGAAAATTAAATTATTAAAAATTATTATACACAAAAAAAAAAAACAAGTCCCGACGAAAAAGAACTTGTTTTAGGTGTGAAAAATAATCTTTATTTTGTTTTTCAAAATCTTTAGACAAAGACAAAAATTAAGATATTTATTCGGAATGAGACATCTTGTTTTGAAGATAAAATTTTTTAATATTCGTTAAAATAGAAACAGTAAAGATCAGAGAAGATATAATTAAAATCATTTTTAAGTAAAAACTCAATAAATTAAAAGTTTTTGCTTCTTTAAAATAAAAATCTTTAATTTTATGATTATGAATTTTATTCAACATTTGCGCATGTAAAGTTGGTTTTATTTCGTTTTCAAATAAATGGCTTATTTTATCTTCTGTTAAAACTTGATAATGCAGTCCATCCAACAAACTGTTTTCAGTTATAACTACAATATTTTTTATTTGATGTTTTTCGATTTTATCGAATAATTCAACAGTGGATAAAGGTTTGACAACTTCTGATCTTTTGATATTACGGTAGTGGTAAAAACAAAGAGAAAAAGACCATAAAAGGAGGACAATAAACATTATTGCTGTTTTGATATTGCAACAATTTTTCCATTGTTGAGGTTTAAAGGATAATTTTTGTTTTTTATTAATCCATAAATAAACCAAAAAACCTATTTCCATCAAAGTAAACAGAAAAATCAACAAAACCATCATTTCTTTTTCTTGGTAAAAATCAACATTTATTTTAGATGTTGAATCGTTATTTAAATTTTTTAACTCTTGATTGGAAAGAAGAGAAGTTATCGTTTTTTTGTGGATAGAAGGGTTATTTTGTAATTCATGAGTTAATCGGTCGAATAAAGTTCGGTTAGAAGTAATAATCGCTTTGGCGTCGAAAAAACATTTAGTTAAAATTTCTTTCTTAATTTCTTCTTTATCTTTGGCAGAAACTAAGTCATAACTTAATATCGCCAATATTTCATCCACCTTATCATGAGCTTCTTCTAAATCTTCTTGAGTTTTATCGATCCAATCATCATCCATATTTTCGCCGGCTTTACATGCTAAAAGATCAGTTAGTTCTTTGAGCAATGATTAATTGTTGTTACTCTTTTTCC
>NZ_LHCF01000002.1 GCF_001277135.1 Candidatus Phytoplasma pruni | reverse complement strand
TTTTTTGGGTATATATAGTAGGTATTAATTTATTATAGTAACGATTTATTCGGTTAATTGGTAATCAATAATTTGACCATCAGAGGAAACGGTTTTTAATAAAACATCCGTTAGAGGGTCGTATTCATAATCAATGGTTATTCCGTTAGACAAAACTTCTTTAATTAGATAGTCTTTTATAGGATCAAACTCTTTAATATGACCATTAGGAAAGATAATTTTAACCAATTTATTAGTTTCTGGTTCATAACCGAAAATAGTTTCTTTAACGGTTTTATCTGAAGTAATTTCTCTTATGATAAGGTCTTTTTCTGCATCCATTTCGATGATCGTTTTATCCGGCAAACAGATTTTAATTAATTTATGACTATCAGGATCAAAATCTGGTATCGATTGTAAAACATTTCCATCTGGTAAAGTATGTTTCAATAAAAAACCCTTTTTCGGATCATATTCTTTAATAGATTTATCAGGTAAAAACTCTTTAATAAGAATGTTATTGTCAATATTATATTCTTTGATCGTTCCGTCTGATAAAATTTCTTTTTGTAAATGGTTTTTATACAAGCTAAATTCTTTAACATCGCCATTCGGGTGAATAATTTTTTTTATTCTTTTAGTGTTAATATCATATTCTGTAATAATTTTATTTTCTGAAGAAACTTCTTTCACACTATTATCTTCGTATATTCTGATGTTTCCGTTTGGCAAAATTTCTTGATTTAAAATATTACGGTATTCTTTAACAACGCCTTTGGGCGTGATTTCTTTTAATAAATGTCCCTTAATAACGTCATATTCTCTTGCCCATCCTGTAGGGAAAATAATCTCCATTATATCCCCTTTTAATTTTTTAATAGTTTTATCGGGGGAAATTTCTTGTTGAAACTGATTATCTTCCGTGTTAAATTCGGTGATGGTTCCATCAGAAAGTAAAATTTTTTCTATTTTACCGGTCTTAAGGTCATATTGAAAAGTTTTAAAATCGTTAACTACAATCCTTAATAAAGACTGCGTTTCTGGATCATATTCGTAATAAATTTTAACTTTATTAGGTAAAATCTCTTTAATGACTTGTTGTTGATCGTTATATTTTTTAATATAGCCGTTAGAGAATTTTTCTTGAACTAAATGACCTGTGATAGGGTCATATTCTTTAACATTTCCTTCGGTGAAAATGGTTTTAATTAAATTGCCTGTGATAGGATCGTATTCATTTATTTCGCTATCAATATCCATATTTTGATTAGATTCTTTAGTGTTGTAATGATATTCCTTTATATTATCCGCTGATAAAGAAGTATCTATATATGGTTGATGAAGTTTATAAAAGACAAATAGAAACGCAATAACAAGCAATAATGATAAAATAGGGATTAAAAAAAATTTAGTCAAAGCATAACTATTATTGTTATTATCTTGTGGCGGTTGCAAATATTTCCTCTTCTGTGTGAAATTTTATTCATTTGAAATTATTGAGTTTATCTTTAACAAAATAAGAATTGAGAAAGTCAAAAAAATGAAAAATATCATTAAATACACTTTTATTATACAATAAAAAAACTATTCTCATTCTGATATCCATCAATTATTTAATAGTCCGAAAGGGCAAGAAAATTGTTTAGAAGCGACTATTTAACCTGTTTGCGCACGCTTTGAAGTGTCTACAAAAACTGTGGAGTTTTAAAACCTATTTACTCTCGAACTGAAGGTTTTTCCAGTTTTACGTAACATTTCTGTTGGAGTGTCTGTAACTGTCGAATATGTTTGATAAATTTCGCAACCTAGTCCTGTAACGTTACAAATTATCGGAACATAATCAACCAAATCAGTAATTCCCATAGCCACATTTTCAATAGGAATTATTATTATATTATTGACCAATTCTAAAGCATTTGGATTATTTTCTATAAGTAATTCAATAACTTCAAAAACTTGTTTGATGGCCGCATCCTTAGCTGCTGAAGTAGCCACTTTTATAAAAAAGGTTCGGGAATTGGAGTTTTTGCAACAACTTTTTTAAATAATTTTTTATAAATTTCTTTGGCTATATATTTTCCTGCGAGGTTTGTAAAAAATGAGATCCTTTTATTAATTTGCTCTTGCTATTTGGTTTTTCTCTGGTGTGTCAAATTTCCAAAAAAAATACATTTTTGCAGAACCATTTCCTAACCATCTTAAATCAACAAATTCGTAAAAATGATCTTTTCCTTCTCTGTTACCGCCGTCAAAATAAACGCCCATAAATTCTTCGTCATCGTTTTTGATATACCATTACATATTGCCATCTTTTTCTTTATTATAAGAAGTGCTTGAAGAAACGCTGCCATTATAAGAAGGGTTAATGTCGGTTTTAATATAATTTAAAACATCCGAAGAAGTGTTATTTTTGTTTAAAACTACATGAATAACTTTTGTTTTTTTAATTGATCTTTCTGTAAAAGAGAGGCGCGACCGTAAGTAAATCTTTTGATTTAAATAACAATAAAAACAACGTAAAAAATATTAGAAAAATTTCAAAAGAATATTTCAAATTATTTTTTAATTTTAATTTTTATCTCTCTTTCATATTTATATTTTTTCTATATCAAAATATTGGAAATATTTTTTATATTAAATACAATATGATAGCCCATCATTTCATTCTTTCCTCTCCTTAACCATGCCAAAACGCCCTGACTAAAATCTTTCGTTTAATCGATATGATTATTTATATTATAAACCTTCTTTTTCAAAAGTCAAGGAAAAAAGTCATTTTCTTTCTAAAAGTTTTGATATAGAAAAAAGATCCCATATTTAGGGATCTTTTAATATTATACTATTTTATTTCTTTTCAGCGTCCTTTTTTAATTGAATGTTTAAAACATCTAATTGTTCTTGATCAACTAAATTAGGCGTTTCCATCATTAAATCTTGAGCACTTTGAGTTTTAGGGAAGGCAATAACATTTTTAATATTATTCGTTTTAGTAAATAACATCACTAAACGGTCTAATCCTAAAGCGATGCCTCCATGTGGAGGAGTGCCGTATTTTAGCGCTTCTATTAAAAAACCAAAACGATTTTGAACTTCTTCTTTGCTAAAACCTAATTTTTGAAACATTAATTCTTGCACGTGGCTTTGATAATTCCTCAAAGAACCTCCTCCAATTTCATAACCATTCCACACTAAATCATAAGCTTGAGCTTGAGCTTTTTCAGGGTGTTTTTCTAAAATATTAATATCTGAAGAGGCTGTAAAAGGATGATGCATAGCGTAATAACGATTATCTTCTGAATTAAATTCAAACAAAGGAAAATCCACTATCCACAATAAAGATTCTTGATTAGGGTCGATTAAATTCAAATTATGACCTAATTTATTTCTCAAAAAACCTAATGTTTTTAATAAATGATTTTCTGAAGAAAGGTCCTTTAAATCGTTACTAATAACAAAGCACCATTCGTCTTCTTCTAAAAAAGAAGCATCATTAACAAATTGACTTAAATTACCTTTTAAAGTATTGTCTTTTTTTTTAAAAAGATTTAAATTTAAATTAAATTGGGTTTTGATCAAATGTTTATATTCGTCTATTTTTTTTCTTGTTAAAAGGTTTAAAGGGAGGGAAGAATTTAATTTAATCCCTTTAATGGTTTTCTCGGTTCCTTCTGCATTAACGAAATCTTCTTTAAAATAAGTCTTTAAAGGTTCGATCTTTAAATCAAACCTTAAATCAGGTTTATCTGAACCATACAAGTTCATAGTTTCTTGGAAAGACAGACGTTCTAAAGGAGTGGGCAAAGGTTTGTTTAATATTTCGGCAAACAAATTCGTCATAATTTCTTCAGTTAAATTCATTAAATCTTCTTGACTGAAAAATGAAGTCTCAATATCTATTTGAGTAAATTCTGGTTGTCTATCTGATCTTAAATCTTCATCTCTAAAACAACGAGCTATTTGAAAATATCTTTCAAAGCCAGAAATCATATATAATTGTTTGTAAATTTGCGGAGACTGAGGCAAAGCGTAAAAATGATGAGGATGAATGCGCGAAGGAACTAAATAATCTCTCGCCCCTTCAGGAGTTGATTTTGATAATAAAGGAGTTTCTAATTCAAAAAATTTATTATTTAAAAGAGTTTGTCTAATGTTTTGAGTAATTTCGTGCCTTTGAATTAAAAAACTTTTTTTATCTTTTTTTCTTAAATCTAAATAACGATATTTTAAACGATAATCTTCTAAAGCTTCGTTTTTTTCCACAATGCTTAAAGGTATGTGCTCCGCTTCAGAAAGAAAAGACATTTCTTGCACTAAAACTTCGATTTCACCGGTCGTTAAATTAGGGTTTTTATTTATTCTTTCGATCACTGCGCCTTTAACGTCAACCACTGTTTCGATTTTAGTTAAAGCAATTTGTTGATATTGAGGATGATTGTTAAGTACCACTAATTGAACTATCCCCGAAACATCTCTTAAATCAATAAAAAGTTTATTACCTAAATTTCTTTTTCTTTCGATCCAACCTTTTAAAAAGACTTTTTCGCCTTTTTGGTTAAGGGTTATCTCGTTATTATCGTAAATATATTTTGTTTTCACTTGTTAATTCCTTTATTAAAAAATTGATTGTTTGTTCTGGTGAAAATTTATATTCTTTTTTTTCTGCTATATTTTTAACCGTTAAGACGTTATCTTTTAATTCTTTTTGACCAATAAAAAGAATGTATTTAGGGTTAGTTTGTAAAGCTTTTTTTAACTTTTTATTGAAATGACCTGTTTCATAATTCATGTTAGTTTGTAGACTATGTTGACGGATTTTTTGCATCAACATAAAGGTTGGTTTTAAAGCTTCTTGGTCTAACGCTAATAAATAAACATCTAAAACAGAGGAACTGACATAAGGGAATAAATGATTCTCTTCCATGGCAATCATTAAACGTTCTATTCCCAAAGCAAAGCCAATACAATTAGTTTTTTTACCGCCAAAAATTTCGGTTAATTCGTTATAATTGCCACCGCCACCTAAAACTAAATCATTTTGGTTAGTGGCGTCATTAGCGGCAATTTCAAAAACTGTATCTGTGTAATAATCTAGACCTCTTACCAAAAGAGGGTCTATTTCGTAATTAACCCGAGCTTCTTTTAAAAGTTCTAAAACATGGTTAAATTTATTTTTAACTTCTACAGAAAGGTGATCTAAAATTAAAGGAGCTTTTTTTAAAACCTCTTTTTGGGAACATTGTTTACAATCAAAAATACGTAAAACATTTTTTTCTTTTCTTTCTAAACATAAACTACATAAATCTTGAGTATTTTGGTCAATATAATTCTTAAAAATAGTTAAAAATTTTTGACGAGTAGGAAGGTCCCCTAAAGTGTTGATTTTAATTTTAACATTCTTGAGTCCTAAAGTTAACAAAGATTCATAAGCTAAAATAATAACTTCTACTTCGGATAAAGAATTAGGTACACCAATGGCTTCAACGCCTATTTGATGGAATTGACGATATCGACCTTTTTGTGGTCTTTCATAACGAAAAAAAGGACCTAAATAATATAATTTAGTTAACTCGTTTTGAAAATCCAATTTATTTTCGATATAACTTCTAATAACAGAAGCCGTCCCTTCCGGTCTTAAAGCTATTAATCTACCTTTTTTATCGTGAAATTGATAAGTTTCTTTCTTAACAATATCGGATTGTTCGGTAGCACGATAAAAAACTTCTTTATATTCGATAATAGGAGTTCTTATTTCCTGAAAATTGTACGCTTCCAAAAGAGTTTTAAGTTTCTTTTCGATAAACTGCCATTTAGACATCTCATCATAAAATAAATCGTGAGTCCCTTTTATTTTTTTAACCATAAACCTTTTAATTTGTTCCTCTATAAATTTGATAAATATTAGATAATTGTAATAAATGAGAAATTAATTTTTCCATTTCAGAAATATTTTTTACTAGTATTTGCAGTTTAATAGTGGTTTCTGATAATTTATTATTATTAATCATGTTTATTTTAGAAATATGAATTCCTAAAGCGTTAGCTTTATCAGTAATATTAGCAATTAAAGAAGAACTATAAGAACCAATAATCAAAAGCCAAGTGGCGTATTTTAATTGATAATTTTGGCGCCAATGAGCGACAATAAGACGGTTAGAATCGTATTGTTGTAAATTAACACAATCTTTACGGTGAACATTGGTGCCTTTATCTTTGGTAATAAAACCCACTATTTCTTCGCCAAAAATAGGATTGCAACAATTCGCTAATTTTAATTTAGTTTTATTTAATCCTTCAATAAAAACACCTGTTTCGTTTTCATAAGTGAATTTTTTCAATTTTTTTGAAATTTGTTCTTTATTGTATTCTTTGCGTATTTCTTCAAAAGAATTGATTTTAGCGAGCACCACATCAGGAGTGATTTTTTTTTCTTCCCAAAGCTTCATATAATTCATGAACATTTTGAATAGATTGCTTGTGAAAACTTTTTCTAACAAAATTGTGGTCAATTTTAAAATCTTTCTTTTGTGCTTGCAATTCTTTATCTAAAATTTCTTTACCATTTTGGATTAAAGTTAAAACTTCTTTTTTCTGTTTATTTAAAAAATTTGTAATGAATTTTTTAACATAAGAAGTTTTTGCTATCCTCAACCAATCCTTATGCACTCTAAAAACGTTTTTATTTGTTTTAATAGAAATAATATCACCGTTTTTCAGCTTATAATCAAGAGGAACGATTTTTTCGTTCACAATAGCGCCTGTCATGGTAAAACCAATCATAGAATGTATACGGAAAGCAAAATCAATAGGTGTGGAACCTTCTGGAAATTCGAATACTTCTTGTTTCGGTGTAAAAACATAAACATTTTTGCTTAAAATATCATTTTTAATAGAATCTACTAAATTTTTGGAATTTTGTAGAGATTTATTTTTAGTATCTTTGGTGATTTTAATTAAATCTTGGTACCATCTTAATTTTTGCGCTATTTCCAACTGTTTATTGTCTTTGGAATAAACTTTATTTTCTTTATAACCCCAATGGGCGGCGATTCCTTTTTCGGCAATTTCATCCATTTCTTTAGTTTTGATTTGGATTTCAAAAATAGAACCATCTTTGGCTAAAACCGTGTTATGAAGGGCTTGGTATAAATTAGGCTTTGGAACAACGATATAATCCTTAAATCTCCTTGGTAAAGGAGAATAATGAGCGTGAATAAGGCCTAAACATTGATAACATACATCTACTTTATCCACAATAATACGAACCGCTAATAAGTCAAAAATTTCGTCAAAACTAACTTGTCCTTGGTTCATCTTTTTATAAATACTATAAATATTTTTACTACGTCCGCTAATGGAAAAATCAGTAATGCCGGACTTATAAAATAAAGATTTAATATTTTTAATAATATTTTGGATAGAATTTTCGCGTTCATTTTTTTTAGCGTTAATTAAGTTAGAAATGCGGTAATATTCTTTAGGGTTCATATATCTAAAAGTTAAATCTTCTAATTGAGATTTAATTTGAAAAAGACCTAAACGATGGGTTAAAGGAACATAAATATCTAATGTTTCTTGGGAAATATGTAATTGTTTTTCAGGCTTCATTTCTTTTAAAGTCTGCATATTATGTAGTCTATCTGCTATTTTTACTAAAACTACTCTAATATCATTAGCCATAGCTAAAAAAAGTTTTTGATGGTTTTCTACTTGTCTTTGTTTAGGGTTAAAACTAAGTTTAGCTAATTTAGTGGTGCTTTTCACTATATAAGCCACATCTTCCCCTAAAAAATCCTTTAATTCATCAAAAGTTAAATCCGTATCTTCTAAAGAATCGTGTAATAAACCAGCCATTAAAGTATTGGGTTCACTATTCAAATCAGCTAAAATAATAGCAACAGAAATAGGGTGAATAATGAAATTTTCACCTGTTACTCTTTTTTGATTTGTATGTTGTTTTTTAGCCAATAAATAAGCTTGATTAATTTTATCTAAGACTGTTTTTTCATGAATGTATTTTTTTACTTTTTGCATCAATTCTTGGAATAAAACTTCTTCATGAACTTTTTTTTCTATGTTATGGGTTTCAGTAGTATTAAAAAGCACTTTAATCACCTATTTTTTTGAATTTTTAAAACATCTTTTTTAAAGGATAAAAAATGTTTAAACATATGAAAGTTTTTTCTCTTGATAATAAACTTCTTTAATCATTCCCGCTCCTAGACAAAAATCATCTTTATAAAAAGCCGCTATTTGCCCTGGCGTAACAGCTTTGATTTTTTGGGGATAATACACTTTTAAAGTTGTTTTATCCAACCAAACAAGTTCCACTTCTTGATCGGGTTGACGATAACGAAATTTAGCCATCATCTTCATTTTACCATGATTTTGATAAACACCATAATTTCTCCATACCACATCAATGATTAAAGCTGCATCGCTATAAAGGTAAGGACTGTCATAACTTTGGTCCACAAACAAAGTATTGGTAGGTAATTCTTTACCCACAACAAACCAAGGGGCTTGATTTTCTTGAGTAACCCCTAAATTAAGACCTTTTCTTTGACCAATAGTATAATTAAAAACGCCTTCATGTTCTTGAAACAACTTACCATTCATATCTTTAATAGGGCCTTTTTTAGCAGGAATATAATTTTTTAAAAAAGAACTGAATTTGCGTTCTCCGATAAAACAAATACCAGTGGAGTCTTTTTTTCTCGCTGTTATTAAAGAATTTTTAGCCGCGATTTCTCTGACTTCTTTTTTATTCATTTTTCCTAAAGGGAAAAGAATTTTATCTAATTGTTTTTGTTTAAGTTGAGATAAAAAATAAGTTTGGTCTTTAGTATCGTCCCAAGCTTTAGTTAAGATGGGTTGATTTTTTTCATGAGTAATATTGGCATAATGCCCCATAGCGATAAAATCAGGATTGAATTGTTCGGCATATTCGATAAAAGTGAGAAATTTAATTTGATTATTGCATAAAACATCAGGATTAGGGGTTAAATTTTGTTTTAATAATTTTAAAAAATATGAAAACACTTGGTCCCAATATTCTTCGGAAAAATCAACTTGATGAAATTTAATATCTAATTGTTTGGCGATGGCAGCAGCATCATTAAAATCGGCTGTTTGAGGGCAAACATCATCATTAACATTAGGATTACCTTGAACATCATAATTCAAACTACTATCCCAATTACGCATAAAAATACCTTCTACCTCATAACCTTGTTGTTTTAATAATAAAGCCGTGACGCTACTATCAACTCCACCTGATAAACCAACAATCACTTTTTTTTTCATATTTTATACTTCTATTTCTATAAATTCTGTTTTTCACTCTTTTCGTTGGAAATTAATAGGTAACTTAAATTCCGTTCTCGGTGAAAGGCTATTTTCTAAAATTTTAGGACCTGGGGACATTTGTTGCCTTTTGTATTGCACCTGATAAAAAGTTTTTAAATAATTTTGCACTAAAACTAAACTTTCTTCCGCATTTAAAGCGAAAGTGTGTTCAATTAAAAAAGCGATTTTTGCTTTAGAAAAATTATTTTTTAAATGATGATATAAAATAAAATCTTCTATGATGATATTAGGGGTTAAAAATTTTTCTATCTGTTCTTGGTAAAAAACTTTTAATTCAGGAGGAATAGGAATGATAGGTTTATTCAAATGAAAAAAAATCAATTCAGTCATGAAAGTTTGGCTTAAACCAACATTAACATTATACAATTGATCGTAATAATCCATTCTTTCACTTACTTTTCCTAAAGCCGTATCGGACAAATTATCACTTTCTAACACTAAAATTTGTGAATCATCCAACATCAGAGGATTTGGGGTAAACTTACTTAAAGCGTGATGGATCAATTTTTTGCTAAACTGCTCTTTAACTTGAGGTTGATGAACCTCATTATCCAGAAGAATATTTTTAATCCCTAAGTTGTTTAAAAAGTTTTTAATCAATGCAACAAAATCAGGTTGAAAATCTTTTTCATCTTCCATAATCACAATCAAATCATCTAGTGTTTTTTTACTAGCTTGAAAACTTTGTATAACCGCCAAAAGGGATAATAATTCGTTCGAACGCGAAGCTAATTTTAAAATCACTTTCACATTTTTAATATGCGATAATTTACTTTGTAAAGATAAAAACTGAATATGGTTCGCTAGTTTTAATTGTTCCTCTAAATCATTCATTTCCACGAAAGGTTTTTGGTAGAAAGGTTTTTCAAATTCATAATTATCATATTCTTTAATATCGAAATAAGCTTTAAAAAAAGGATATTCTTTGCCGATTTTTTGGTCCCCTAAAGTGGTATCAATTCTTCTTTGGTGTTTGATAGAATCAATGCAAACATCAACGACTAAGCTAGTATCATCTTGGTTAAATAAATCTTTTTCACCAATTAAATTACCGAAAACAGCGGCTATTTTATGATTAGAAAAAAGAACATCAGTAGATGATTCTGTAATTCCACTACTAGTGTAAAAATAACCACCAATATGTTTACGAGAATGATTAATAACCGCGTTTTTGCGCATTTCTTTTTTACCGATATGTTCGGTAGAAGAAGATAAGTTAAAAATCAATTCCGCTCCATTTAAAGCTAATAAATCACTAGGAGATTCAATAGTCCATAAATCTTGACAAATCTCCACCCCAAAACTGATATCGAATTGTTTATTAATAAACAAAATATTACCGACAGGTACTTTTTGTCCTAAAAAATCAATCTCTTGTGTTTGGATAGTTTTGCCAGAATGAAACCATCTTTTTTCGCTAAATTCTTTATAATTAGGAATAGTGTGTTTAGGAACAATGCCTAAAATTTTATCTTTTTGAATTACCACAGCGACATTGAATAAAACTTCTTCCAAAAAGAAAGGGATTCCTACTAAATAAACGCCTTCAAAAACGGTCTTTTCCATGAGAAATTGTAAAGATTCTAAAACTTCCTGATAAAAAGTAATTTCAAAAAATAAATCTCCAGCTGTATAACTACTTAAAAATAATTCAGGAAATAAAACAAAGCTAGCTTTGCTGTGGTTAAGAACTTCAAGAATACTTTCAGCATTCTTAAAGGGATTCCCGATGTGCAAATCAGGATTGGATAATTCTATTTTAATAAAACCGTTGTTATACATGGGTTGAAAAACCTTCCTAATATTGAGTTCTAATGCGGTGTTTTATTTTCAGAATTGAAGACTTTTTTATTTGTTATCGGCAATATCAACGTTAATTTTATTTTTCTTTTCCATGATATAACCAATAATAGTGATAGTTATATAAGACAATAACAATCTAATCCCAGTTTCCAAAAAAACTTTTCCATCAAATTCTTTTTTATTTTCCATACTTTTTAATAAAGAATCAATTGAAACTAAAACACCATCAGTCATAAATAAAATAATAATGAAATTAATTTTAAACTTATCTTTTAAAAGTTTATGAAAAACATCCATTCCCCCAGTAGTATAACCGTGGTTTCGAATGTTTGCCAACGTAGTTCCAATCAGAAGACCGCTCATCAGAGAAGCAATAACTAATTGAACGTATATGTTTTTTATATGTAATAAATCAAAAATCTTGCCTTTATTCTCGCCAGTTAACAAATCAAAAAGAGGAACGCTGACAATTAAAATAATAACTAAAAAAGCGGTTTTAGTGAAGAATTCTTTGCCAAAAGCTTTCCAACCAACTATTAAGGAAAATACTTGAGCGAGGAAAATAAAAATAGAAATATTAGAAAAACTTTTTGAAAATAAATAGGGTTTAACCAATTTTTCCATCAACATAGCTAAGCCATCCATTCCTCCTATGTTTAAATTAGTAGAAATTAAAAAGAAATAAATAGCGATAGATAAGACAATATCATTTAAAATCAAACTTGTCCATTTTTTAATGTTATTTTTCTTGTTGGAAATATTGGCGTCCATAAATAATTATTATATAAAAAGATTGAATAATCGTTTTATACTCCTTTCTAATGAGGTTTTTTTATTATTAAGAATCGTTTTTTTGCCTCAAAAAAGCGTTAATAAAATCATCTAAAAAACCATCCATTACAGCGTCAATTTGAAAATATTCATAATTCGTGCGATGGTCTTTTACCATTTGATAAGGGTGAAAAACATAACTTCTAATCTGAGAACCCCAACTAATATCTTTTTGTTCTCCGTTAAAGTTTTTTTTACTTTCTTCTTGTTCTTTTAAAGCTATTTGCAATAATTTGGTTTTTAAAATTTGTAAAGCTTTTTCTCTATTTTTAATTTGACTTCTTTCGTTTTGACAAGTCACAACAGTGTTGGTCGGTAAATGAGTAATTCTTACCGCAGAATCCGTCGTATTAACATGTTGTCCGCCAGCACCACTACTGCGATAAACATCTACTTTGATATCTTCATCTTTAATCTCAATTTGAATATCTTCGTTAATTTCAGGTAAAACCTCACAAGAAGCAAAAGAAGTGTGTCTTCTTGCGCCGGAATCAAAAGGAGATACTCTCACCAAACGATGAACACCTCTTTCGGCTTTTAAATATCCGTAAGCGTACGGACCTTTAATTAAGATAGTCGCCGTTTTTAAACCTGCTTCTTCGCCTTGTTGAGAATGAAGAATTTCGTATTGAAATTTTTTTCTTTGAGCGTACTTTTGGTACATTCGTGTTAACATTTCACACCAATCTTGCGACTCGGTTCCGCCAGCGCCTGAATGTAAAATTAAAATAGCGTTATTTTCGTCATAAGGTTGATTCAATAAAACTTCAATTTCAAAATCTTTAATTTCTTTTTGAATTTGTTTTAACTCTGCAATAAGGAAAAGAAAATCATTATCGTTTTCATTTTCTACTAGTTCAAATAAAGTCGCCAAATCATCGTATTTTTTCTTTAAAGAATTAAAATTAGAAATTTTATTTTTTAGTTGATGAAGTTTTTGACTAATATCAATAGCGTCTTTATTTTCAGTCCAAAAATTAGGTTTTTCCATTAAAGCCATTAAATCGTTTATTTGTTTTTTCTTGTCTTCTAAATCTATTTTTTGTTCTAAATTGTGCAAAACAGTTTGCAAAGTGGTTAGAGTTTGATTAATTTCATATCTTTCCATTTCGTTTTTCTCCGTATTAAAAATTTTGTCCTTTTTTATGCAATGAAGGTTTATCAAAAGTTTCTTTTTAAAATTAGAACATTTGCAAATATTCTAATTTTAAAAAAATACTAACATTAAGCAAAACTTCTTTTTCATAAGAAAGCAAATTATTTTTAATTTTTATCTGAAAATTTTGTCATCGCTTGGGGAATCGTAAGAAAAGAAAAACCTACATCATATCTTAATAATTAAATATTTATCATATAGTTTTTTTTGTTTAATAATTTTTTTTAAATTTCAATCATATAAGTCTTTGTGGGGGGTTAAATATAAAGGAATGTGCCGCCAAATTTGCCAACTCATTGAAGGATATATTGAAAAAACCACTCCATGAGAATTAGTTAATCGATGCCCTTTTACCTTTTTTAACCCATGAATCGTTTTCAGAAATTTTTAATATATCATTTTGAAATTGCATAACTTCGTAAAAATATTTTTTACCATTTTTCATTTCTTTTCTTTTGTAAGGGATGGCTATTAATGAATAATCAAATCCATTCAGAAAATTATTAATTTGTTTAAAATAGCCATTAAATCTACTTAACCTATGGCCAGAAAAAAACTAATTTAGTTTTTTTTTTTTTGCCAAATTTAATTTGAATACGAGTTTTGCCGTTAATCAAAATTCATGTTCTACATTGCGACTGTTGCAGAACCCCATTCGATCTTATCAAAATTCGAAGAATATTCTTGAATTCTTTTTACAATTAATTCTTCTAATTGTAAAGAGCTTCAACTTGCATAATCAAAAAGATTATGAAATTTTTTTAATTTTGCTTCCAAATTGTTCAACATTTGAAGAATTAATTTATACATTCTTCAAAACCTCTTCAGTTAAAAACACATAATTAGGATTTATTTCAATGCCGATATAATTTAAATTCATCCTTTTAGCTACTAATAATTCTGAACCAAAATCCATAAAAGGGATTAAAACATTTCCTGGTGTTTTTATTTTAATAACTGAATTAATCAGTTTTTCAGTTAAGAATTGAGGTTTTTGCGTAGGATGAACTATTGTATCATGTTTTAAATGTTTTTTTAACTCTTTGGATGGTAAAATTTTATTTTAACAAGTGCGGCATAAAAAAATCTTTCTTTTAAACCAGCTCCACCTTCTAAAGCAGGTATTTGAATTACATTCGGCTTTAAATGTTAAAAGTGAGTTTTGTTTTTTATTAACTAAATCTAAAAAATGATTATTTTTATAAGGAACATATAGGTTTTATCTTTTCGTTTTTATTCATTTTATTTTCCTTCTATCGGACAATACCCTTTGCCATAAATACTAAAAATATTTTCAGAAAATAAAAACTCCTTTAAAAGACTGTTTTAAATGATGTTCATTTTTGGGGTATAAAAAAGTTTAATTCCAAGGTTTTCTAGAACCTCTAACTTTTCTATTTTTCCTTTTCGCAGTATTGTTTTTAGAAACAGGACGGTTGAAAATTAATTTTTCTTGAAATGATTCCACTAATTGGTCGGTTAAAGTGGAACTTTTTAAAATAGTTTTTGTTACATCAAGAGCGATATTTTCGATCATTTGGTTGAAAAACTTTTGCCCTTCTTCTTGGTAAACTACTAAGGAGTTTTGTTGACCGTAACTTAAAAAATTAATTCCTCTTCTCAAAATATTCATATCATTAATATGACGTTTGAAATAAGAATCTATTTTTTGTAGCATAATGTATCTTAAAACATAAAAATACTGCTTATCATCAATAACTTGTAATTTAGCTTTTTGCTCTTCCAAGAAAGTCGTTACTTTTTTTTGCACTACTTCTTCTATTTCTTTAGAAGTCAAAAGAGAACGTGGTTCTTCTTGAGTTTGGAAATCTTGGACCGTAAAAGTATTGGGAAGGAAAAATAAAGTTTCTAAATAAGTTATAAATTCTTTAATACCTTCATCATCTTTATTGGTCATTTTATTTTTTAAAAAGTAATCAATATTACTGTTTAAAGTTTTATTCATTAGGTTTACAGCTAAAACATCTACTTCTTCAGATTTTAAAATTTCTTTTCTTTGTTGGTAAATGATTTCTCTTTGTAATCTTAAAACAGAATCAAATTGTAAAACAAATTTACGGTAATCATAATTAGAAGATTCGATTTTTTTCTGAATATTAGTCACAAAATTACTAAACATTTTTAAAGTGATAGGTTCATCAGAATCGCTGTTGTTTTGTAACATAGCGATAATTCTTTGCATTCTGTTACTGCCAAAACGTTTCACTAAATCATCATCAGCGGAAACGAAAAAACGGGAAAAACCCGGGTCTCCTTGACGTCCGGCACGTCCTCTTAATTGGTTATCGATTCTACGTGCCTCGTTCCTTTCGGTCCCCAAAACAGCTAATCCACCTAATTCAACTACTCCTTCGCCTAAACGGATATCAGTCCCACGACCAGCCATATTAGTAGCGATAGTGATAGAACCTTTATGTCCGGCTTTAGCGATAATTTCTGCCTCTTTAGAGTGGTTTTTAGCGTTAAGAACTTCATGTTTAATTTTTCTTTTTTTCAAATATTTAGATATTTCTTCAGAAACTTCCACTGTTGATGTTCCGATTATTAAAATAGGTTGTTGTCTAGCATGCCTTTTTTCAATTTCGCCTAATAAAGCTTGCCATTTTTTTTCAGCAGAAGCGAAAACATAATCAGGAGCGTCTTCTCTAATCATTGGTTTATTAGTAGGAATTTCCACTACTTTCATTTTATAAATATTAACAAATTCTTTTTCTTCTGTTTTAGCTGTTCCTGTCATACCTGACATTTTACGGTAAATTCTAAAGAAATTTTGGTAAGTAATAGTAGCGGAAACTTCTGTTTCTTCTTTAATAACACATCCTTCTTTAGCTTCGATCGCTTGATGTAAACCATCGCTGAATTGACGACCATTTAAAATCCTACCAGTGAATTGGTCAATAATTAAGACTTGTCCTTTATCCACTAAATAATCTTTATTTTTTTCCATAATAAAACCGGCTTTTAAACTATTTTTAATGTGGTGTAATAACAAAGAGTGAGAATTATTGTATAAATTAGTTAATTGGAAAAAAGCTTCAGCTTTTCGTACGCCTTCTTCAGTTAATTCGATAGTTTTAGATTCTAAATCGATCATATAATGTTCTGGTTTTAAGCTTTTTACGAAACGATCAGCATCACGGTAAAACTTTTTACCTTGTTGAGTGTTGCTCGAAATAATTAAAGGAGTTCTGGCTTCATCAATTAAAATAGAGTCTATTTCATCAATAATAACGTAGTTATAATCACGATGCATCATTAAATTATTAATATCAGTTTCCATATTATCTCTTAAATAATCGAAACCTAATTCACTATTAGTAGAATAAAGAATATCGGCTTGATAAGCTAATTGTTTTTCGGGAATGGTTTTATCTTTAGTATTTAAACCTACAGTCATGCCTAAAAAACGGAAAATATCGCCTATTTTCCCTTCGGCTTCACGACTAGCTAAATATTCATTAACTGTCACGATATGAACTGAATTGCCACTTAAAGCGTTTAAATAAGCTGGTAAAACAGAAGTTAAAGTTTTACCTTCTCCTGTTTTCATTTCGGCTATTTGTCCTTGATGTAAAACGATAGAACCTAAAAGTTGTACGTAATAAGGTGTTAAACCAGTTACTCTTCTGGAAGCTTCTCTCGCTAAAGCGTAAGCTTCCACTAATAAACTATCTAAAGAAGCACCTTCTTGAAAACGTTGTTTTAATTTTTCGGTTTCTTTAGGAAAATCTTCATCTTTTAGTCGTTGCATCTCTTCTTCTAATTTTTCAATTTTAGTACTTGTTACTTTCGCTTTTTTTAAATATTTATTGGAAGAATCAAATAATTTTTTAATAAAACTTAACATGTTTATATAACCTTTCTTGAAAAAATAATTTATCGATTATTTTTATTTTTATTAATTGAATAAAAATTAATATCTATTTTAATAATATTAAAAATTAAGTTTTTTTGCTCTTTTTTAATATTAATGAGCATTACCTCTTTTATGAAAAGAAAAAAGTAATGATTAATTTGCTCTTTATTGGTTTAATTAGTTTAATTCAAACCTTTTTTAATAGTTTTATTTAGTGTTTAATAATACAAACCAACCCTTAAATTAATAATATCTCTTTTCTGGGAGAAAAACATTTTTTTAAAAGAAATATTTTTGATAAAAAACAACCTTCTAAAGAAATTTAAAAAAATTATTTATGGGTCTAAATTAGCTGTTTTTTATATTTTTATTTTTTCACAAAAGTCCAATAATTAAGACCAATAAGAAAAAGAAAAACTTTTTTTAAGGAACTTTATTGCTTCATAAAAAAATATGCTAATATTATAATAATAACATAATTCCCTCCATTAATTAATAATTAATAATTAGTTAAGTACATTTAACACAAGGAAAGATTATTATATCTTCTCATAGAAAATCATCTGATAACAAGTCCTACAACTCTTTTAAAAAATAGTTCTCTAGGTTTTTTTTCTCTTTTGAAAAAGATAAATTATTCTTGAAAAATGCTTTAAAATGGTTTTTACCTTTTTTGGTCCTCTTTTTTCATATTTTCATTATATCAAAAATGGTAATTTTTTTCATCTTTTTCTTGTTGGGCAGAACGAAATTAACTCGCTAAGACTTGTTTTTTTTTTTTTTGTGTATAATAATTTTTAATAATTTAATTTTCTAAATTATTAAAAATTAATTCCAAAATGAAGAAAATGAAGAAAGGTTAAAAAAGAAATGAATTATAAAGAATTTATTCGGAAACATAAGAAAATAATAACGTTAGTAGCAATAGGATTATTAGGGATTTTGCTGATAGTTGGCGTTTTTTTCGGAGTTAAAAGTTTTATTAAAGACAATAAGGACGAAAGTTCTTCCACAAGTGTTATTTCAAATACAACACCAGAAAAAGAACAAACCGCTTTAAAGATTTTAAATGAAAAAGTTGCAGACAGCGGTCTTTTAATTTTTTTAAGTTTTTTGTCAAATGATAAATATACAAACGCTTTAACTAAAAACATAAATTTCCGCAAAAGTATTTATCACTCTTTAAATAGAAAAAATTTAGAACAAACAAATGATAATTTCAAATTATCATCATCTCCAGTGTTATTTACCAAAGCTTTTTTCAACGATAATCATGTTTATTTTCCTGCAAAAAATTTCCCTTTTAACGAAGAAGATGCTAAAGCATATAAAGACGATAAATTAGAAAATGACGGTTTTGATGAAGACAAAGCTCTAAACTTATTACAACAAGCTTGGGATGATTTAACTACTGAACAAAAACAAGAGAATTATAAATTAAATTTATTGTTTCAAGAAGAAGATTTAGAAGAATATTTAGAAGAAACAAAATTAAAAGATTTAACTGATTCAATTTTAAAACAAATAAAACATTTATTCACTACTTTTATTAATAAAAATAATTTACCAGAAAATCAAATCAAAATGCAAATAGTTGATAAAATCAATAATACACAAGATCCTTCGCAAAATATGAATATGTGCTTGAGTATAATACCAGAAAAAGCTGAACGCAATGAAGAAAATTGCAATGAAGCAAATGATTATTGGGAAGCAAAATATTATTGGTATATCATTAATGATGTTTTAAATAGTGGTGGTATAGGAGAAGAAAAAATAACTTTAAACTTTTCCCCTTTGAAAATATATTTAGATGAAGAAAAGCAACAAGGTAATGAAATTGATACCCAATTTTTTTCAGGCTTGAAATCAGAAACAGGAAATCAATATGATATAGCTTATCCAGGAGTCGATCCGCAAACAGGTCTTTTCACTTCTTCTCATAAAGAATTTTTATGTTTTTACGATAATGTTATTTTAAAATTATTGCCCAGAGGAAGTAACAAAACTCAAGAAAAACAACTCATACAACAAACATATGAAGAAATATTTATAAAATTATTAGCTTTAATTAAAGATTATCGATTTCATATTCCATTAGTCAATTATATAGCCAAAAATTAAAGAAAGGGATTATCAGGATGAATTTGATATGAAGATCATGAAGAAATTAAAACAAAAAATTAGTTTTAAAAACATTATTATTATGTTAATTATTTTTTATTTTTTAACTATTGTATCAGATGTATTAGATAAATATATCCTGAACCCAAAAAGATCGAACGGTATTTATCGATTTAAAAAATATTATTTATGTAACATCATTATTAATCGCGATATTAAAGGCACGATAGATCAGTTTTTAAGACCTATTTCCACTTTGTTATTGTTAGGTTATTGGGGAGAAATGTTTTTAGCAAATGATGGTTCATCTTCTAAAAAAATTTCTTCTTCTCAAAGAAGTTCATTCACTTTCAAAGATATAGCTGGAAATGAAGAAGAAAAAGAAGAAATGCAAGAATTAATTGATTTTTTAAAAAATCCTACAAAATACCAAGATATAGGGGCTTCTATTCCGAAAGGAGTTTTATTAGAAGGACCACCAGGAACTGGTAAAACTTTATTAGCGAAAGCGGTTGCTGGAGAAGCAAATGTTCCTTTTTATTCAGTATCTGGTTCTGAGTTTGTAGAAAAGTATGTTGGAGTTGGTGCCGCAAGAATAAGATCATTATTCAAAGATGCTAAATATAATTCTCCCTGTGTAATTTTTATTGATGAAATAGATGTTTTAGGTGGTAAAAGAGGCCGCGGGAATAGTGGCGGTTCTCAAGAAAGAGAAAATACTCTAAATCAACTCTTAACCGAAATGGATGGTTTTACTACTTCTAAAGGAATTATTATTATTGGCGCTACTAACAGAAAAGATATGTTGGACCCTGCTTTACTTCGTCCCGGCAGATTTGATCGTCAATTTACTGTTGGTTTACCTGATGTAAAAGCGAGAAAAGCGATCTTAGAAGTGCACGCTAAAAATAAAAAACTAGATCCATCGGTTGATTTAGAACAAATCGCTAAACAAACAACTTCTATGAGTGGGGCCCAATTAGCTGCTGTTTTAAATGAAGCTTCTATCTTAACAGTTAGAAATGATAAAAAATTAATTACTCAAACAGAACTAGAAGAAGCGATTGATCGTGTTTTAATGGGTCCAGCGAAAAAATCAAGAAAATACGATGAAGAAGAAAGAAAAATGGTAGCTTATCATGAAGCGGGGCACGCTGTTATTGGTTTAAAGTTAAAACATGCTCCTAAAGTACATAAAGTAACTATTATCCCAAGAGGCAATGCTGGTGGTTATAATTTAATGTTGCCAGAAAAAGAAACTTTCTTTTCTTCTAAAAAAAGAATGTTAGCTAATATTATCTCTTATTTAGGCGGCAGAGCGGCCGAAGAATTAATGTTTGATGATATTTCTAACGGAGCTTATGGAGATTTTAAATCTGCCACTCAAATAGCGACCCAAATGGTAACTAAATTAGGGATGTCTGATTTAGGACCTATGCAGAATGATAATAATTCTTTTATACGTAATGAAATAGTAGAAAAAGAAATTAAAAAAATCATCGATGAATGCATGGAAGAAACAAGAAAAATAATTAAAGAAAATAAAGATTTATTAGATAAAATAGCTAACACATTGTTAGAACAAGAAACTATCGTCAAAGAACAATTAGAACAAATAGTTCAACAACTTCATTAATTATTAATTTTAAAACCCAAAAAGGGTTTCAATACATCAACAATATTTGCAAAACAAAGAGACCATATTAGGTCTCTTTTTTATTTCTATACTTTGGTTTAAGACAAAGAAAAAATCATCCTTAAAGATGGTTTAATTATGATTTGCACCTTGCGGCGAATTTTTTTCATTTCTTTTTTCAAAATAAATAAATTATTTTTTTTGTTGAATTTTATCATTTAACATCGAAACAAATTCTTCCACAGAAACGTTATTTTGTTTATTATCACCGTATTCTCGATAAGTCAAACGATTGCTAGTTAACTCTTGATCGCCAATAACAATTTGGAAAGGAATTTTGGCTTTTTGAGATTCTCTAATTTTATATCCTAAAGTAGCTTCTTTATTGTTAATTTCTACTCTTAAATTATGTTTCAATAAAATTTCTTGTATTTTTTTAGTATGTTCTAAATGTAATTGAGCGTTAACAGGTATTAAAACAACTTGTAAAGGGGTTAACCATAAAGGAAAAACACCTTTATTTTGTTCAATTAAATAAGCTAAAAAACGTTCTACTGTGGAAATAACTGCTCTATGGATCACGATAGGAGCATGTTCTTTACTATCTTCACCAATATAAGTTAAGTTAAATCTTTGTGGTAACAGAAAATCTAATTGAATAGTGGATAAGGTTTCCTCATTGCCTAAAGCGGTTAAAACTTGGACATCTAATTTAGGACCATAAAAAGCAGCATCACCTTTTTGCTCTTTATATTTGATGCTTAAACCATTTAAAATTTCTTTTAAGATAGATTCAGATTTATGCCACATATTATCATCATCAAAATATTTATCTTTATTTTCTGGATCTCTAATACTTAAATTGAAAAAATAATCCGTAATATTAAAATCTTTATAAACTTCAAAAATTAAATTCATAATTTTCACAAATTCGGTTTTAATTTGTTCTTGAGTGATAAAAATATGAGCGTCATTTAAGGTCATTTCTCTTACTCTTTGCAAACCCGAAACGGCTCCAGAATGTTCGTATCTATGCATCATTCCTAATTCAGCGATTTTAAGAGGTAAATCTTTATAACTACGTAATTGTTGTTTAAAAATCATCATATGATGAGGACAATTCATCGGTCTTAAAACCAGTTTTTCTTCTTTTTTTAATTCCATAATAGGGAACATATTATCTTTATAAAGCTCTAAATGGCCTGATTCTTCGTATAATTTAGTATTAGCTATAATAGGAGTATAAACATGTTGATAACCATAAGATAATTCTTTATCCACAATATATCTTTCTAAAATACGACGTATAGTAGCGCCTTTAGGTAACCAAAAAGGCAAACCCGCTCCCACTTCAGGAGACAACATAAAGTAATTTTGTTCTTTATTTATGTTTTTGTGGTCTCTTTGTTTTCTTTCTAATAATAAATTTAAATAATTTTTCAAATCTAGCCTGTTAAAGAAAGAAATACCATAAATTCTTGTTAAAGCTTTATTTTTAACACTGCCTTGAAAATAGGAACCAGATGTTTTTAACAATTTAAAATGTTTGATAAATTTAGTATTAGTCATGTGGATGCCGCGACAAAGATCAGTAAATTCACCTTGAGTATAAACGCTTAAAATAGGGTCTTTAATATTTTTTAATATAGTTTGTTTATAAATATTATCAGCAAATAACTTTTCTGCTTCTTCGTAGCTAACTTCTTTTCTCATAATAGCTAATTTTTCTTGTGAAATAGTTTGCATCATTTTTTCGATTGTCGCAAAATCATTCTCCGAAACGACTGAATTTTGAAAATCGATATCATAATAAAAACCTTCTTTAATGGTTGGGCCGACAACAAAAAGAGCTTCAGGATAAAGCCTTTTAATCGCTTGGGCCATTAAATGAGCGGTACTATGGTTTAAAATTTCCAAACTTTTTTCATGCTTTTCTATCATGATTTCTAAAGTGCCATCTTCTTCTAAAGGACGGTTCAACTCGATCGCTTTTTCGTTAAATAAAGCGGCTATCGGTTTAGTAGCAAAATTTAAATTTTGTTGTTGAATGATTTCAACAGGAGTAATTCCTTTAGAAAAAGATTCTATTACATCATTATTAAAACGTATTTTAATCATAAAGCTAAATCTAGTCCTTTCTTTTATTCAATGCTATAAATTATACATAAAAACCTGTTTAAAAGAACTATTTTCCTAAACAAAAATTAGAAAATAATTCATCCATTAAGGTTTCATTAATATTGTTTCCTACAATAGATCCTAAAGCCTCATAAGCTTCTTTTAAAGAAATAATATGAATATCTATCGGAATTTGTTGATCAATATCTATAATAACATTTTTTAAAGCTTGCAAAGCATTTTTCATTTGTTGGATATGTCTAGAATTAGATAAATAATTAAAGTTTTTCTCTTCAATCAGGTCTAATTGAAAAGTTTTTAAAATTTTATCTTTGAGTTGTTTAATCCCCTTTTTGGTGATGTTAGAAATCAAAACAATTTCTTCTTCTAAAAAAGAAGAATTCATTTCAGAAGGTAAATCAGATTTACTGCCGATTAAAATGCGTGGATGGTTTTTAGTCATTTCTAGTAATTCTTTATCTTCTTGGCTTAAAGGACGGCTTTGATCTAATAATAATAAAACCAATTCCGCCTCTTTGAAGAATTTTTTAGACAGTAAAATGCCCATTTTTTCTAAAGGATCATCAGTTTTTCTAATTCCTGCAGTATCAATTAAATTTAAAGAAACGCCTTTAATATTAACATGCACATCTAAAAAATCTCTAGTAGTTCCAGCTATATCAGAAACAATCGCTCTTTTTTCGTCTAAAATAGCGTTTAATAAGCTCGATTTACCCACATTAGGTTTGCCAATAATTAAGGTCTTAATGCCTTCTTTTAAAAAACGCGTTGTTACAGAATGATCTAAAATATCTTGCATACTTTTAATTAAACGATGAACTTCTGGTAAAATAATCTCATTAGTCATCATTTGAATATCTTCGTATTCAGGATAATCAATGTTAACTTCTATTTTACCGATTAAACTTAAAACATCTTTACTTAGAATTTCTATGAGTTCAGACGTTTTTTTTTGTAAACCTAGATGAGATAATTTAATAGCATTCTCGTTTTGAGCATGAATCAAATCCATAATAGATTCTGCTTGGATTAAATCTATTTTACCATTTAAAAAGGCTTTTTTACTAAATTCGCCTGGTTCAGCTATTCTAATGTTTAAGGATAAAATTCTTTCCAATAATAGTTGAGTAATTAAAATACCACCATGTCCGTGCACTTCTATTACATCCTCGCCAGTGAAAGAATTAGGCTTTTTAAAAACTGACACTAAAACCTCATCTAAAATATCGTTTTTATGGTCTAGAATGTAACCATGATGAATAGTATGAGAAGGAACTTCTTTTAAAGTAAAATGTTTTTTAGGGCTTTTGAAAATTTGGTCTATACTTTCGATCGCTTTAGCGCCGCTGATTCTGATAATGCTGATTCCTCCCGTTCCTAAAGGAGTGGAAATAGCAGCAATAGTTTCTTCGTACATGGCTTCACCACACTTTTTTTATTTATTAACTTTCTGTACTTATGTTCAGGGTTTCTTCTTGTTTAAACTCTTTGATGGATTGTTTTAATGAATTAATTATTTCATCAATATTCTCTTGAGATTTCACAAAAGCACCACAAGCTCTTAAATGTCCTCCGCCATCAAATTTACTTACAATATGGTTAATTTTAGGACCGGCAGAACGGATGCTTAATTTCCATTCTTGACTAGACATCTCTACGATAAAAGCCCAAACAGGATAATCTGCAACATTACTATAAATATTAACTATAGAAAAAATTTCATCAATACTAAAGTTAAATTTTTTAATGATTTCTTGTGAAATTTGAATATAAATTAAACCATCTTCGGCGATAAAATTTTCACAAATATAACCTTTTAATTTTAACATTTGTAAACTTTGCGTGTTGATTTTTTTATCTATCTCAAAAGCGTTAAATTCAAATTGCAACAATTCTGAAGCCATTTGTAAAGTTTTATCCGTTACCCTATCGAAACGGAAATTGCCGGTATCAGTTACCATTCCTACATACATCGGCATCGCTCCTTTAAGACTTATTTTATAGTTATGATATTCTTTAAAAGTATAAATCATTTCTGAACAAGAAGCGAATCGAGGTTCTACCCATTGATAATGATAATTGCCATACTTTTCTGCTGATAAATGATGATCTATTCGGATAATCATTTTACCTAATTTATATCTTTGATCACTAATAATATTAGCGTTACCAGAATCAACCACGATTGATAAAGCGTCTTGGTAAGTTTCATCTGTGATAGAATCCATATCTCCTAAAAAAGCCATGTTAGGATTAATCTCTCCTACGGCATAAACCTTTTTATGAGGATAGTTTTCTTGAATAATATCTTTAAGACCTAATTGAGAACCGTAACAATCTCCATCCGGTCTTTTGTGTCCGTGAATGATAATGGTATCAAAATTAATAATTTGTTGTTTAATAAAATCCATTATGCTTATGGGCGCCTCCCTTTCATTGTTTTTTGTAATTACTTATCATTAATGATTAATGTTTTTTTATGTAAGATTAATTAGTCTCTATTCTTGTAGCAGCTTGTGCGCATAAAGATTTGATTTCTTTTTTCAATGCGTCCTCTGTTATACTTTGATCAATAGCTAATGTATAAGTAAATAATTCGGCTAAAAAAGTTCGTAAAAAGTTTGAATTAGGAAAAATAGGTGTTTCAAAAAAAATTTTGTCTTCTTGTTTATCATCGTCTGTTTTTTGATTATTATAGGCATATTCTAAAGAAATAAAATGAAGGGTATTCGGTTCTACAGTTATTGGATCAAGGTTAGAAGGATCTTTTATTTTGTTTTCCACTTTTTTAAAAATATCTTGTCTTGTGATGTTTAAACCGCCTTCGGCGTTTAACAAGTTAATAAGGTTGTCTTGAGAAGTTAAGGTTTTTAAAAATAACCAAGAAGCTAACATTTCATCTTTTTCAGAAGAATAAAACATATTTATATTAGCACCTTGCATCACATTTTTATATTTATATTCTTCTTTCGTTAACGTGAACAAAGGTACCCTTGATAAACCTACATTTTTCAAATCGCTTTCTTGAACTTTATGAACCAGTCTTGTAGAATCAATAAAAATGCTGCTCTTTTTTTGACAAAACATATCTAAAGCTTTTTGTTCGCCGTTCATTTTCGAAGTAGTCATATAACCTGTATTGTAAAATTTTTCTTTAAAATATTTGATGACTTGTTGTACTTTTTCTCCTCTTAAAAATTCTTCAGCTTCTTTTTGAGTTTTTGGAAATTTTATTCCCGATTGTTGAAAAGCAGTATTCAATAAATTGGCTTCGCTACCGATTACTATCGGAATAAAACCGTTTATGTTTTTTTTAATTCTTTCATTTTTTCGGCAATGATTTCTAATTGTTCCCAAGTTAAGCCTTTTGATTGATCTGTTAGGTAAATAACACCATCTTCATTTATGACTTCGTCTTTAAGGGTATGGTTTAAAACGTTGCGAAATTCTTTAAACATATCTTTATTATAGAAAAGTGTTTCAGTTGTTTTGCTAAAAGGGAAGCTGTAATAATGTTCTCTTCCATCATATCCATGTTCTAATGTATTTTTTTTCAAATAAGTTTTGTAAAATTGACCTTCAATGTTTTTATCATCTCCTTGTATAAAAATATCTAAAGGCACTACCTTATGAGATTTAGAATAAAATTCCACATGATCAGGATATGAAAAAACTAAATTAGGTTGTTTATTAACTGGCAATGCGTTAGCTACGCTTTTAGCGATATTACCCCAGTTTGATTTATTAACTTCTTTAATTTTAATGCTACGATATTTTTTTTCAAATTGTTTAATAACTTTATCTAAAACCTTTTTTTCTTCTGGGTATAAATTATGCCAAAAAACAATTTCTACCTTTTTATCAGGATCTTCGAAATATTTTTGTTGTTGATCTGCATTTTTAAACTTGTTTTCAACTAAAACTTTCAAATCATCATATTCTTTTTGATAAAAAGTTTTATCCTTAGGCGAAGTGAACAAATTGTCAATATAAATCAATATAAAGATTGACAAAAAAAATAAACCAATAAATAAACTATTTTTTTTAAAATTATCCTTTGATGCCACTTTTATTTTCCCCAGATATAATGTATTTTTTTGAAAAAATAAAAATTAATAATAATGGTAAATTAATCAAAACAGAAACCGCCATTTGTAGGTGCAACTGATCGATACCACTTTCTCCGTCAAATGTTTTTCTTATCATATTAGTTAACAATTGACCTCCTACTAATTCTGGCCAAGAATAAGCATTCCAAGCCGCTACTGTTCTAAAAATAACAGTCACAATAATCGAAGATTTAGTGATGGGAATTAATATTTTCCAAAGGTATTCCCAATCAGTAGTACCATCTATTTTAGAAGTATAATATAATTCTTTAGGAACGCGTTGAAAAGCCTGCATAATTAAAAAGACATGAACCACGTTAACTAAATAAGGTAACACCATAGCGAAAGTGACCCCTAAAGGGAAGGAAGCGCCGTTGCCAGTATCAACCATCCCCAATTTAGCTATAGTACGGAAATTAGTTAATACTAAGGTTTCGCTGGTAATCATCATCGCTATAAATAAAAGAGCGACAATAGTTTTTTTGAGAGGGAAATTCAAAATACTCAAAGCGAAAGCTGCCAAAACAGCGAATAAAGTTCCTAAAGTGGTAGAAATGATAACCATTAATAAAGTGTTTAAAAAGTATTTAATAAATTTAAAATTTGGTGTTCGAAAAACTTCTTTATAATTTCTCCATTCCCAACTTTGAGGTAACATTAAAGCGTTATTGGTTTCAATATCGGCTTTATTTTTTAAAGATGTAATAACCATCACATAAAAAGGAAAGGTCAAAAACAGAATAACTGAAAACAAAAAACTAAATTTCATAATGAAAAAAAAATTAATTTTGTGCTTCAATTTGAATTTTTGTATTTTTTCCCATGTGTTTTTAAAAAAAGATTTTATTTTACTCATTTTTTCTTTCGCTATCTACTTTCGCTAATTTATTTTTTCTTTTTTGTAATACAAAGCTAATTGTCGTAAATAAAACGGAAAAAAACAATAATATAACAGCTGCTGCTGCGCCTTTAGAATAAGAATTATAATTAGGACTATTGATTTGAGAATAAATATAACCCACAATAGTTTGAATTTTATAATCAGCGTTTTTACCGAAAACTCCGACAACAGTTTCATATTCTTTCATGATTGTCAATAATTCAATAATAAATTGATAAAAAAGCACTGGAGCCAATAAATGCAATACTATTTTAGTAAAAATGCGCCATTTGGATGCCCCATCAATTTTAGCAGCATCATAATAAGATTTATTAATATCTTGTAAAGCCAATACGAAAACAAAAATTTTAAAAGGTAGTCTGTGCCATATGTTATAAAAAATAATAACAAACATTTTATTCATATAAGGAGCAGAAATATTAATCCAATTTTTAGGTTTCATGCCAAAAAGATTTAAAAAATTATTAAATAAACCTTCCGGCTTATTGATAGAAGGGATGTTATTGTGGTAAAAAAAGGAACTAAAAATCATACCCATAATAACCGTATTAGCAAGTAATGGCAAAAAGAAAAAAGTTTTAAAAAAATCTTTTAAATAATGATTATAAACACTATTCAAAGCTAAAGCGATAACTAAAGAAAAGGTTAAAGAAATAGGGACTGTTAAAAGAACCAAAACTAAAGTATTCCTAAGAGAGTAACGAAATTCCACATCTCGAAGCACTTTAGCATAATTCTTGAAACTTAATAATTCTGTTTTACTAAAAGAATCACTAAATTTTTGGTAATCACCGTTAAAAGAAATAATGATATTTTTAATTAGAGGAAAAAAAGAAAATAAAGTTAAAGCGATTAAAGTAGGAGCTAAATAAAACCAATGTTTATTTTGTTTGTGACCTGCAATTTCTAACATTTATAAAATCCTACTACCATCATTTTGATCAAAAACAAAGCATCTATGTTCCATAATGTTAAAACGAACGGTGGTTTTATTAATATGAGCGAAATCCAATTCTTTTTGTTTATAAGTAGGGATGATAATTTGAAAAATTTTATGTAAAGATTCTGGTTTTTTAGCTAATAAAACAGTTTCTCTGCCGAGACTTTCAATCGCTATCCCTTGAACTTCAAAAAGACCTTTTTCATCTAAAATATAACCTTCTGGTCTGATAGCTATATGAACGTCTTTTTTTTGCCCTTTTAATTCTGATTTATTAAAAAGTACGGTATCGCCAACTTTAACTTCACCATTATTTATAGTACCGTTAAAAATATTAATATGAGGAACACCTAAGAAAGAGGCTACAAATAAATTGGCAGGATTGTTGTAAATTTCTCTAGGAACATCTGTTTGTTGGATATAACCTTTATTCATCACATATATTTTATCACTCATATACATCGCTTCTTCTTGATCGTGTGTGACAAAAACAGCAGTAATTTTGGTCTTTTTTTGTATTCTTCTAATTTCGTCTCTCAATTGAAAACGTAATCTAGTATCTAAATTAGATAAAGGTTCATCTAATAACAGTACTTTAGGGTTTTTAATCAAAGCACGAGCGATAGCGACTCTTTGTTGTTGACCGCCAGAAAGTTCTCCTGGTTTTTTATCTAAATATTCTTCTACAGAAGTTAAAACCGCTATTCTGTCTACTTCTTCTTGTATTTCTTCTTTAGGCATTTTTAAATTTTGCAAAGGAAACATAATATTTTGTTTCACTGTCATATGTGGGTATAATGAGTAATTTTGAAAGACCAAACCTACTCCTCTTTTTTCAGGAGGAAGATGGGTCACATTTTGATCTCCAAAAAAAATTTCCCCTTCGTTCACTTTTAAAAGTCCAGCAATCATATAAAGAATAGTGGATTTACCACAACCGGAAGGCCCTAAAAGACTCACTAATTCGCCTTTTTTAATTTCTAAATTTAAGTCCTTAATTGCATAAGTTTGTTTTTTAGTTTGTTGATTTGTAAAAATTTTGGAAACATTTTTCATTATAATTCCCATGATCGTTTTTTATTAGTATCCTTTTTTGATTTTGTTTTTATTAAAGTTAAAAAGAAATATTATTCGGTACTCTTGGAAAAGCAATTACATCTCTAACATTGTCTAAACCAGTTAAATAAAGCATTAGCCTTTCAAAACCTAAGCCGAAACCGGAATGAACGCATGTGCCGAAACGACGTAGATCTAAATACCATTCTAAGTCTTGTTGGGAAATATTAAAAGCTTTTATTTTAGCTTCCAAAACTTCTAAGTTTTCTTCTCTTTGTGAACCACCAATTAATTCACCTATTTTAGGGACTAAAAGATCCATAGCAGCCACTGTTTTATTATCAGGATTATTTTTCATGTAAAAAGCTTTAATCTCTTTAGGCCAATTAATCACAAAAACAGGCGCTTTAAAAACCTTATCCGTTAAATATTTTTCATGTTCTGTAGCTAAATCGCCACCATAAAAAGGTTTTTGTTCAAAATTTACTTCACTTTTTAATAAAAGATTAATTGTTTTTTCGTACGTTATTTGTGGAAATTTTTCCAAAGTAGCTATAGTAGTTAATCTTTGAATTAAACCGTTTTCGACGTTTTGATCTAAAAATTCAAAATCTTTTTGACTCTTTTCTAAAGAATAAGAAATCACACTTTGGAGCATTTTTTGAGCCATTGCTATATTCTGTCCTAAATCATAAAAAGCCATTTCTGGCTCTACCATCCAAAATTCAGACATATGTCGTTGAGTATGAGAATTTTCCGCTCTAAAAGTAGGGGAAAAAGTATAAACTTTACTAAAAGCGGTCGCGAAAGCTTCAGCTTCTAATTGACCCGTTACAGTTAAATAAGCCGGTTGTCCGAAAAAATCTTGTTTATAATCGATTTGTTTATTGGCGTTTAAAGGGGCTTTGTTTAAATCCAAGGTTGTAACTTGAAATAATTGACCCGCTCCTTCGCCATCGCTACCAGTTAAGATGGGTGTATGCACGTTAATAAATCCTTCTTGTTGAAAAAAATGATGAATAGCCATAGAAACTGTGTTACGAAGGCGAAAAACTACCCCAAAGAGATTAGTTCTTAATCTGAGATGAGCCACTGTGCGTAAAAACTCTTTAGAATGTTTTTTAGGTTGAATAGGATACTCATAAGAACTATTGCCTAAAATATGTATTTGAGAAACTAACAATTCAAAAGGTTTTTTAGCTTGAGGAGTAGCGACCAAAACACCTTCCGCTTTTACAGCAGTTCCTATCGTCAAATAGTCTTTAATCTTGTTTAAATCAATCCCTTCAGATTCTTTTAAAACTATTTGCAAGTCATCTACAAAAGTGCCATCATTTACATCAATAAAAACAAATTTTTTTTGAAAACGACCGTTTTTTATCCAACCATTAATGGTGATCTTTTTGTTTAAATAAAGAGCGTAATCGGTATAAATATCTTTAACAGAACACATTTTTTTAGCTCCCGCCAATAAAATAATTATTAATATTTTAAAAATTGTTTTAATTCTTTGTCAGAATATTAATAAAATCATCAAATCATATTTTTTATTCAAATCAAATTATAATGTTTACATGGAAAAGAATCATTTTATCAATAATTATTAAAATAATGCATAAATAGATAAAAAAGAAAATAAAACTAAAAAAGATAAAAGTTTTCGTTCATACAAAATATAAGATAAATACGTTATTTTATCGATCTTAAGATTTTAAAAACTAATATTAATAATAAGATTTCATTAACTACCTATTTAAAAATTTTAATAATCATTAAAAATTAAGAAAAATGTAAAAACTTTTTTACAAACAAATAAATATAATTCACTTTAATTATAAGTTATTTTATATATAATTGTCAAGTTATTTTTAACGAATTAACTTAACAAATGTCTGTGGAGTTTATCATAGAGAAGATAAATAAATCCTGTTCTTGTCATAATGAAAGAAATTAGGTCATTAATATATTCACAGAGAAATGCATAAATCAACGATATTGTCTTCATTTTATGTTTTTTTATGTTATGAATTTTTGCGTTTGTTTAAAAAGATTAATTTTTGCCCTCAAACTATTGCAAAACAAACGTATAATAGAGACATAAATAAAAAAAGCAAATCATTTTTAAGCATACATTAAGAATCTATTAATTATACTTTTGCTACAACAACAATCAAAGAAAGAAAAGATAAAACTCAAAAAATTGGCGACAACTAAAAAAATGCATTATAACCGCTATAATATCTTCCATATTGATATTATGTTTTATTTTAGGGCTAATTATGTTTTATCAGACGCCCCGAAAATTACCTCCGAAAAACAATATTGGAACTCATGAAAAATATGAAAATAAAGATGATTACGACAACGATTTAAAAGAATGGAAAAAACAATATTATATCAAACAAGGAGAATATAAAGGCAGAGAAATCAGAAAAAAATTATATAGAGAAAGTCAAACCCTTTACAATAGCGAAGGAAATAAACATCAATACAAATATAAAAAAGGTTTTATCAATGATGAATGGTTTTTGGATAATATTAATTTAGGTACTTCAATGGTTTTAAAAGATTTTCAATGGAAATTAGATTATTTAGACACTACACCACCGCCCGCTATATCTGAAAAGATGACTTTTTCCAATGAAACTTACCGACCACCTATCTAAATATTTAAAGGCTTGTTTGGTCGTTTTTATGACATTGAATTTCACCCTAATAATGGTAAAATGATTAAAAAAACTTACTATAATATCCAAGATAACAAAAGAAATATGGTGTAAGAATACGACCTTGAAAACGAAAAATTAAAAAGAACTATTTATTATAATTCTGATGATTCAGCGAAAGAAATCATTGATCATTAAAGAACATTGTTTTCGCCTTAAAGACCTTATTTGAATGAGGTCTTTTTTATTAACTTAAGAAGATTGTAAAAACAATAAAAATATATATAATATTAAATAAACTAAAAATAATGAAAAAAGATCAAAATAAAAAATTTACAGTGTATAATAAAATTCAATTAAAAGTTGATAAATTAGATAATAATGACAAATTACAATTATTCAAAGAATCTGTTTCCAAAAACAAAATTAAATGTATTATTAATTATAAATTAGTTCCAGAACAATAATAATACTATCAGATAAGCAAGAAAAGAACCTATATAACAAAGATTTAAAAAGTTATATCCTTTCTCACCCTCTTCTCATCCTCCCTCATAACCAAGTTTTTAACAAATCTCTTATTTTCTTTAAAAAAACGATTGACAAACCACTTTATTTAAGTTATAATTTAATTATAAAATTTTAAAAAAATAAAAGATTAAATTCAGAGGTAGCGATGCAGATTAGTATTATACGGAGAAGGCATTCTTAGAAGTGTAAGAAAGGTAATCATCGCCGTTGCTCCAATAATAAAGATAGGATGTTCAGGGTCATTTTCAAATGATGTCATTTCGGTTTTGAATTGGTTTACCACATTGGCAATTTCTGAACCAGCTTCTAAAGTGAAGGGGAGATTATTTTCTTTGGCAAAGTCTCTAACTAAGGTTGTTTTACTTGTACCAGGGATTCCATACATTAAGATGCCTAAGGGCGTTTCAATTACACCGATGTTTTCATAATTAGATTTGTTATTTAGATAATCAATGAAACCATCAACGGCTTGTTTTTCTTCTTTGAACCTGATTAATTGGTTGAAAGAAGGGAATTGTTGGTTATTAGAAGAATGAAAATTTGATTATTCTTGATTATTAATTGTTGTAAATTAGTGGTTGTTATTTTTTGGAGATTTTTATTTTGGGTTTCTAATTGTTTATGATTTGTTGTGAGATTTTTTTCAATTTCCATTAAAGTTTGATGATGAATCCAAACATAACTTTCTAAACATAAAATAATTGATATTATTATGAATATCATTAATTTAGTTAAATTAAAAATTTGCTTTGGTTTGTTTTTAATAATCATATTTTATTTCCTTTTTTAAAAAAAAGAACAAGGAGTTTCCTTGTTCTTTTAGTTTTTTTATTATGCTAAATTAGAGATGTTTTTTTCAACAGTTTGAAGGCCATTATCATAAGTTTTACCTTGGGAATCGACTAATTCGTAATCACAAATTAATGTTAATTGAGGTTTTTTAGTATTAATAATTTCTTTTTGTTCGATTCCGAATAACCACGAAGAAAAAATGAACAATAAAGAATAAGGTTGCGGTTGCCAAAACAATCAAGAACAACAAACAGAAAATTGTCAAACAGATGAAGTTTGTGAATATTATTAAAAAAACATCTTCGCGCAAAAGGATAAGTTAATATTTTAATTAAGAAATAATTGCTATTTTTTATAATCAAAAAAGACTATTTTGACTTAGTCTTTGTTTATTGTCAAAATTTTTTCTTTTTTGTTTAATCAAAAGTTTTTTATATTATAATGAAATAGTCAATAATAAAAAAAATAACATTTTCCAATATTTATTTACAGAATAAATATTTAATGTTTGCTTTCTATTGTTTTTTTCAAAAAAATTAATAAAAAAGATTGACTTTATTCAAAAATATTGTTAAAATCTTAAACGGTTAAAAAATAAAAGTTATTTTAAATTAATTAATTCATTTTGAGAAGACATTAATTTAAAAATATCCTATTAATATTTCTTGTTAATAAAATTTATTTTTACTATTGTATTTCGCACTATTTTATTTTTTAAGATTTAAATTATGCAAATATGGCCCGTTGGAGAAACGGTTAACTCACATGCCTTTCACGCATGCATTCACGGGTTCGAATCCCGTACGGGTCACCAATTTTAAATAAAACAACTTAAAAAGCAACTCATAGCTCAATAATTGATATAGGCACTCATAGCTCAATTGGATAGAGCATCTGACTACGGATCAGAAGGTTAGGGGTTCGAGTCCTCTTGAGTGTGCCATTTTAATTTTAAATATACAATTTTAAAGCGGGAAGTAGCTTAGCTTGGTAGAGCGCCTGGTTTGGGACCAGGAGGTCGCGGGTTCAAATCCTGTCTTCCCGACCATTAAAACAAAGGCGAATGTCGTATAATGGCTATTACCCTAGCCTTCCAAGCTAGAGATGTGGGTTCGATTCCCATCATTCGCTCCACATCGATTTATTCCAATAAAAACAAAAAATAAAATTAATTATTTTTGATGTTTTTAAGAAATAATTGTTTCTTTTTAATATTATTTTTTGTTTTTATTTGATTTTTTTTACAAAGCAAGTTGACATTTTGGCAGCAATGTATTATAATTAGTAAGTACATTTAATCATTTTGCGCAATTTTAAAATTTGGATGAAAAAATTTTAAAATATAAAATATTTCTAGGAGCAACATTATTATTCATGAATAACATAAACGTAGAACAAAAACAAGAATTAAAGTTAAATAATAAAACTATTAGCGTTAACAATCAAATGGCGACAAGAAAATGGTATATAGTAGACGCTGAAGGAAAAACTTTAGGACGTTTAGCAACTAAAGTAGCTTCTGTTTTAAAAGGCAAAGGTAAAACTCATTATACTCCTCATATTGATAATGGCGATTATGTAGCAGTTATCAATGCTTCTAAAATCCATTTAACAGGTAAAAAATGGGAACAAAAAACCTATTACAGACATTCAGGTTATCCAGGCGGTTTAACTAAAGTAATGGTTTCTGATATGTTGAAAAAATCTCCTACTTTAATTGTTGAGAAAGCTGTTTTCGGCATGTTACCGCATACTAAACTTGGACGCCAAATGCGTAAAAAATTATTTGTTTATGCCAACGAATCGCATAGACACGAATCACAAAAACCTAAAGTGTTAGAGGTATAATGAAAATGAAGAAAAATCAATATTTTGGAACAGGCAGACGTAAAAGTTCTGTAGCGAGAATTATTTTAATTTCTGGCACAGGACAAATTAAAATTAATAAAAGAGATTTTACTAATTATGTCCCTTCTCAAGAAACTCGTTTAGAAACTTTAAAACCCTTAAAATTAACTAATACTTTAGAAAAGTATGATGTGGTTGCGAATGTTTACGGCGGCGGAATAACTTCCCAAGCTGGAGCGATCCGTTTAGGCATTGCTAGAACTTTATTAGAAGCTGAACCTAATTTAAGAGTTATTTTAAAAAAAGCTAGTTTATTAACTAGAGATTCACGTTGTGTTGAGCGTAAAAAATACGGTTTAAAAAAAGCTCGTCGTGCACCTCAATTTTCCAAACGTTAATTTATTTCTTAATAATATTTTTCACTAGTATGAAGAGCCTTTTAAAAAAGGCTCTTTTTTAATTTTAAAATACTTTATTAAAATAATTTATTATATAATGAGCTTATTAGAAGGAGAAAGCAGATGCAAAAAATAAGAGTACGTTACGCCCCAAGTCCGACCGGTTTTTTACATATCGGCAATGCTAGAACCGCTTTATTTAACTATTTATTCGCTGCGCGTTATCAAGGTGAATTCATTATTAGAATTGAAGATACTGATTTAGAGAGAAACGTCGCTGACAGTGAAAAAAAACAATTAGAACAGTTAAATTGGTTAGGTATCAAATGGACCGAAGGGCCTGATATTGGCGGATCCTTAGGACCTTATAGACAATCCGAAAGATTAACGTTTTATCAAAAATATACCCAAATATTGTTAGAAAAAAAACTGGCTTACAAAGAATACCAAAACGATAATTCTAAATATGTAGTACGTTTTAAAGTTCCTGCTGAAACCAAATATGAGTTTAAAGATTTAATTCGAGGTTCTTTATCTTTTGACAGTAAAGAAATCGAAGACTGGATCATTATGAAAGAAAATGGTTATCCAACTTATAATTATGCTGTAGCAATAGATGACCATTTAATGGCGATTTCTCATGTTTTTCGCGGTGAAGAACATATTACCAATACTCCGAAACAAATGATGATTTATCAAGCTTTTGGGTGGGAAATACCTACTTTTGCGCATATTTCTTTAATTTTAAACGAACAGAAAAAGAAACTCAGTAAAAGAGATAAGAATGTAATTCAATTTATTGAAAAATACATGATTTTAGGTTATGTTCCAGAAGCTTTATTTAATTTCTTGTTTCTCTTAGGTTTCGCCCCTAAAAGTAATAAAACTATTTTTTCTTTAGAAGAAATGGTGTCTTTATTTGATAAAACACGCTTTATTAAAGCGCCCGCTATTTTTGATGTACCCAAATTATCCTTTATTAATAGCCAATATTTGAAAAAAATGCCTCTTGTGGATTTAGTTTCTCAAACAGCCGTTTTTTTTAACCAAGCCAAGATTGTTATTTCTCAGGAGAAATTAACCAAAATAGTGTCTTTATTTCAAAGTAGAATTAGTTATCTAGCAGAAACAGTACGCTTATACCAAAGCTTTTTTGTAGAACCGAAAGAAGTTAAAGAAGAATTTTTAACCTTTATTAAAGAAAATAAAGGTTTTAACTTGGTGCAAATTTTATATAATATATTATATAAGTTAGAAAATTTTGATTCTGTTAACATCAAAGAAAGTATTACTATATTAGAACAACGATCCTCTTTAAAAGGTAAAAATTTATTTATTTTAATTCGTATAGCATCCACTTTACAAATGAATGGCCCGCATTTACCTATTTATTTAGAATTATTAGGGAAAGAAACTGTTTTAAAAAATATCCAAACTATTTTAAGTCTCTAATTTGAAAAGAATTAACTTATTAAGTTAAAAAAACTATCTGATAAAAAAAACAATCATTAATTAACAAATATCTTATTTTAAAAAAGTAAAAGGAATATCATGTTGAAAATTTATAATTCATTAACTCAAAAAAAAGAAAATTTTATCCCTTTAACTGAAAATGAAGTTAATATTTATGTTTGTGGTCCGACTGTTTATGATCACCTTCATATCGGCAATATCAAGCCTTTAATTTTTTTTGATATGATGAAAAGATATTTCACTTTATTAGATTTTAAGGTTAAATTAGTCGTTAATATTACGGATATAGATGATAAAATCATTCAAACTGCTTTAGCTAACGATACCACAGAAGCTCAAATTGCTCAACATTATATTCAAGTTTTTTTTACTTTATTAAAAAAACTAGATATTGATACCATTGATAAATTTCCTTTGGTAAGCAATTATATCAAGTCTATTATCACTTTTATCCAAGATTTAATGCAAAAAGGTTATGCTTATCTAACCGAAACAGGCGTTTATTTTCGTGTTAATTTAATTGATAATTACGGTATTTTAAGTAAACAAGATTTAACTAAATTGAAAAAAAACGCTCGTAAAGAGTTAGATCCTCAAAAAGAAAATGTTGAAGATTTTATTTTATGGAAAAAAACCGAAACAGGCGTTCAATACGAAAGTCCTTGGTTTTTAGGTCGACCTGGTTGGCATACTGAATGTGTTGTCATGATTAAAGATATTTTTAAAACCACTATTGATATTCACGGTGGTGGCAATGATTTGAAATTTCCTCATCATGAAAACGAACAAGCTCAGTTTGTAGCTAGTCAAAAAAAACCTTTAACTAATTTTTTCGTTCATATAGGACGGGTGGATTACCAAAAACAAAAAATGAGTAAATCCTTAAATAACGTTGTTTTAGCGAAAGATGTGTTAAAAGATTTTGAAGCTAACGTGATTAAATTCTTTTTTTTATCACATCATTACTTACAACCTATTAATTTTAGTTATGAATTGCTTTTACCTATACAAACTAAATATCATAAAATAGTTCATGCTTTAAATAAAAACAATTTTCAATTAAAAATGAATCATACAAAGGCTTCTAATAAAAAATTAGCTTATTTACAACAATTTCATCAGTTGATGCAAAATGATTTTGATACTCCTAATGTGGTCACTCTCATAGATCAAATTATCAAAGAATTGAATAAAACTCATGTTTTGATCGAAATGTCGGAATTACAAAACACTTTATTATATTTGTTTCAACATTTAGGGATTTCTTTACCTTTAAAAAATATTACTCCCAAAGATGTAACTCTTTATCAAAAATGGCTTCAAGCGAGACAAAATCAAGATTTTAAAAAAGCAGATCTTTTAAGAAAACTTTTAGAAGAAAAAAGTTTTATTTGAAAAAACATCTTTTTCCTAAAAAAAATGATAAAGTCGATATCAAAAATGGTAGGTTATGATTATGAATAAAAAAACTGATAACAAATTTTTTAACCTTACAGGACTTCCGCAAGTAGAAGTAGAAAAACAACTACAAGAAAGAAAAAAAAATCTTAAAAAAGATAAGAACAGTAAAAGTGTGAAAGATATTATTGTTTCTAATGTTTTCACTTTGTTGAATTTATTAGTTTTAATCCTGTTTATTATTATTATGGCAATTAAAAGATACGATCAATTATTGTTTTTATTGGTTAATTTTTTAAATTTATCTTTAGGTATTGTCCAAGAAATTAAGGCTAAAAGAACTTTAGATAAGATTTCTTTGTTAATGTCTAATGATACTCATGTAGTGCGCGATAGCGTTTTAAAATCGGTTTCTATGAATGAAGTAGTAGTTAAAGACCTTTTATTTTTAGAATTAGGGGCTCAGATTGTAGCAGACGCTAAAATCGCTGAAGGTACTTTAGAAGTAAATGAATCTTTTTTAACAGGAGAATCTAAAACGGTTTTCAAAAGTAAAGGCGATTTTTTATATTCTGGTAGTTATGTTGTTTCCGGACGTGCTTGTGCGGAAATTACGGCTGTGGGTGATGAGATGTATATTTCTAAATTAACCCATGAAGCAAAAAAATATAAAAACATCAAAACCCCTTTAATGCAAAATTTCGCTAATTTAGTCATGGTGATAATGATTTTATTAATCCCTACTACTTTTATCTTTTATTTTTCTTACGAATCTAACATTCGCACTGAAAATAAATCAGAATTCCTTTTAGGTTTAAGTGGTTTTATGATAGGAATGATGCCTTCAGGTTTATTCTTATTGACTAGCATGTCCTTAGCGGTTGGTTTCGTTAATTTAGCGAAAAAGAATGCTTATATGAAAGATTTATTCGGGATTGAGATGTTAACCCAAATAGATATTTTATGTTTAGATAAAACTGGCACTATTACTGATGGAACTATGGAAGTCAAAGAAGTTTATTCTTATCCGGAAGCTAAAAAAGTTTCTGAAGATTTAATGACTAGTATTATTAGCGCTTTTCCGGATGATAACCCAACGCAAAAAGCTCTACATCATAAATTTTTAAAGAATGATTATTTTCTCAAAGGGAATCATAAAATCAAAAAGATTGAGTTTTTCTCTAGTTTAAGAAAATATAGCGCCGTAGAATTTGAGAAAGAAGGCACTTTTCTTTTAGGAGCTCCAGAAATTATTTTCAAAAAAAAATTTGCTAAAATAGAAAAAGATGTCGAAAAACACGCTAAAATGGGTTATAGAGTGTTATTGTTAGCTCAAACTAGTGAAAGTATAGAACAAATGGATCATAATACTGAATATCAAGCTGTTTTCTTAATTATGTTAGAAGATAAAATTAAAGCAGATGCTTTTGATACCGTGACTTATTTTAAAAATTTAGGGATTCAAATAAAAATTATTTCTGGTGATAATCCTTCTACTATTTCTTATATCGCCCAAAGAATAGGCGTTATTGAAAGCAAAAAACAAGCTATCAGTTTAGCTGGTCTAAGTGAAAAAGAAATAATTAAAATAGCTCATAAATACGACGTTTTTGGGCGAGTAACGCCAGAACAAAAACAAATTCTAATTAAAACTTTGAAACAAGATAATAAAAAAGTCGCGATGATTGGCGATGGTGTTAATGATATTTTAGCTTTTAAAGAGTCAGATATGTCGATCGCTATGGCTTCCGGTAGTCAAGCAGCTCAAAATGTAGCTAATTTAGTTTTAATCGATTCTAATTTTAGTTCTTTACCGCAAGTTGTTTCTGAAGGTAGAAGAGTAATTAATAATTTAGAAAAAAACTCAGTTTTATTTTTAGTAAAATCTATTTTATCTTTTTTATTAGCAGTCATTACTATTTTCCACAATTATTACTCTTCAATGGATGGTATAATTTTCCCTTTTGATCCTTTAAAATGGAATTTAATTGATATCTTTTTCATCGGAACCCCGTCTTTCTTTTTATCTTTAGAACCTAACGATAAACCTTTAAATAAAAATTTTTTAAACAATATTTTAAAAAACGCTTTTTTCTTTGCTTCTTTAATTGCTTTTAATTATATTTACTTATTGCATGTGAAATGGAGCGATCAGACGAAAAGGCATGATCATGTTTCAGTTTTGTTGATGTTAATCACTTCCTTTATGTTCTGTTTCTTGTTATTTAAGAACTGTCTTCCTTTTAATAAATGGAAAACACTATTATTTCACTCTATGATTGTAGGTTTTTTAACCTTTGGACATTGGACTTTCTTTAGAAAAAGAGAATTCCAAAAAGTATTGTTCAATATTACTGATAAAATATATAACCATTTAACGGTTTTTATACTTTTAGCTATTATCAATATCATTTTTGTTTTAGGCATGATATTTATTAAACAATTAACCGCTTTTAAGCAGGAATTGTTTAATAAATAATGCTTATCAACGTAATTTCAAGGAAAGAATTAAAATCATGATTATTTATGGAAAAAATATCATCAAAGAGACCATTAACGCTAAACGACCCATTTATAAGATATACATTGATGTAAAAATGACTGATACAGCGTTTTTAAACCATTTAAAAAACCATAATCTGACATATGAGATGTTAAATAAACACCAATTAAACGAAAAAGCGCAAAACACTCAACACCAAGGAGTTGTTGCTGAAGTCCAAGATTATACTTATAAAAATTTAGCGGATTATTTATCGACTGATAAAATACAAAAATTTTTAATTTTAGACGAAATACATGATCCTCACAATTTAGGAGCCATTTTAAGAAGCGTGGAAGCTGCTAATTTTGACGGCGTTATTATAGGTAAAAAACACCAAGTTCTTTTAAACGGAATAGTGGCTAAAACCTCTAGTGGAGCTTTCGAATACGTTAATATTTTTTTAGTTAATAATTTACACCACACTATTTTACAATTTCAAAAACACGGTATTAAGGTAATTGGAACCGATATAAAAGCAGAATTAGTGTTTAACGAAATCCCTCAAAACGAATCTTTTGCTATTATTTTGGGTAATGAAGGTATCGGAGTTAGACCTTTGTTGAAGAGAAATTGTGACTACTTAGTACGGATTCCGATGAGTGGGAAAATCAATTCTTTAAACGTTAGTGTAGCTGCGGCTGTGATTATGTTCGGTTTACAAATGAAATAAAATAATATATTTCGTTAATTTTCAAAAAATATGTTAAAATAAAGAGGATATATTTTGATTTACTTAAATTTATTTTTTTATCTTTAAAAAAAGAAGGATTCTGAAAAATGACTAAAAAAAATATTTTAATATGTGTTGTATGTTTAAATCGTAATTATCCTACTGATGATCATAATAGAAGTAATCGTTTAACTTTGAAGAAATATTGTCCTCACTGTAAACAACACGTTTTACATGAAGAATCTAGATAAATCAAATATTAAATTAGAGGAGTTTTTATGTCATATAAAAATAAAGAAGCAAAACACGCAAATCCTTTGTTTAAAATAATCAAACAAGAATATGGTTTGATCAATGTTTTTTTGATCGTTTTGACTATGGTGTTTATGGGCGTTTTTGGCGATTTTATAAAACAAGATCAAGAAAAATCATTATATAAAGTCTTATTTGGCGCTGCTTTAGCGGTTTTCTTATTAAGTGTTGTTGTCTTGATGAAAAACACCATGAAAGGTATGAAAACGGTTAGCCTACCGACAGGTAAGCAAATTTTTTTCCAAATTATACAGGTTTTAATTTTTATCTTGATTTTAGTAACAATGAATACAAACTTTGAAACGCTTTATAAAGATTATATTTCCAAATGTAGTGGGTATTTTCAAAATAAATAAGATATAATGATTTAATAGAAAATAAATTATATTAATTTAGGGTGTTTGAATATGATAGATACAAAAGAAAAAGAAATAGATAAAGTTGTTAATAAAACGCAAGAAAAGCAAAATAGCAAAAAAAACAACGATAATGAACCCAAATGGTATATCATTCAAACTTATTCAGGTTATGAAAATTCTGTTAAAGAAGATTTATTAAGAATTGCTGATAGCGGCGTTGGTATTTCCAGTTTAATTTTAGACGCTATTTGCCCAAAAGAAACTTATTATAAAACTAAAGCCGACGGCACTAAACAAACAAGAGAGAAAAAAATCTATTCTGGTTATGTGTTTGTTAAAATGGTTGTGACTGATCATTCTTGGTTTGTGGTAAGAAACATTCCGAAAGTGACTGGTTTTTTAGGTTCTATTAGAGGAGGCGGTTCTAAACCCGTTCCTTTGAGTGATAACGAAATAAGACCTATTTTATTAAAAATGGGGATCATCGCTAAGCCTAATTACGATTATTTAATCGGTAAACAGGTAGAAATCACTAACGGTTCTTTTGCTGGTCAAATTGGTAAAGTATCTTTTGTAGATCATAATCAAGATAAAATTATTGTTGAAATTGATCTATTCGGAAGAGCTACACCTATCGAAATTTCTTTTGATTCTTTTAAAGCAGTCCTTTAATGATTGTTTTTTTGAATTAGTGTCTTTTTTAATGCTGTAAATATGTTATAATATCTCAGTTATTATTTTATTTTCTTAAATTTTTAAATATATAATTTTTTTTATAATACAAATTAATAAAAAAAGAGGTTTGAATAAAATGGCTAAAAAAGTTGTAAAAACTGTAAAACTTCAAATTCCTGCAGGGAAAGCTAATCCGGCTCCACCAGTAGGTCCAGCTTTAGGTCAGGCTCAAGTAAATATTCCGTCTTTTTGTTCCAAGTTTAACGAAGAAACTAAAGATCAAATGGGTTTTGTTATTCCAGTGATTATTTCTGTTTACGATGATAGAAGTTTTACTTTTGTTACTAAAACTCCGCCAGCTAGTGATCTTTTGAAAAAAAGCTGCTAATATCCAAAAAGGCTCTGCTAACGCTAGCAAAAGTAAATTAGCAACCATTAAATATGAACAAATAGAAGAAATCGCTAAATTAAAAATGTCTGATTTAAATGCTTATACAGTTGATAGTGCTTGTAAAATAATAGAAGGTACTGCACTTAATATGGGTATTGTAGTTGAAAAATAATTTATTTCCTTTATTAGTGGAAATAAATATTTTTAATGATTTTATTTTGAATAACGTCCTAGAAAGGTTTTAAATTTTAAATAGGTTTTTTTAAATATGAAAAGAAGTAAGAAATATTTAGCTATGCGTCAAATGATAGATTCTAAAAAATCTTATTCAGTTTCGCAAGCAGTTGATTTAGTTCAACAAACTCAATTAGTTAAATTTAATGCCACTGTTGAATGTATTTTTTCTTTAAATCTTGATCCTAAAAAAGCAGAACAAAATATTCGTGGCGCTTTAGTGTTACCTCATGGTAGCGGTAAAAAGCTAAAAGTAGCTGTTCTAGCTAAAGGGATGAAAGTTAAAGAAGCTGAAGAAGCTGGTGCTGATGTAGTAGGAGACCAAGAATTAGTGAATAAAATCACTAAAAATTGGTTAGATTTTGATGTTTTAATCGCTACTCCTGAAATGATGCCAAGTGTGTCCAAATTAGGACGTGTTTTAGGTCCTAAAGGTTTAATGCCTAACCCTAAATTAGGAACAGTTACAGACAACTTAGCTCCTTTAATTAAAGATATTAAAAAAGGGAGAATAGAATATAGAGTTGATCAAAATGGTAATTTACACACTATTTTAGGAAAAACTTCTTTCAGTAAAGAACAATTATTTGAAAACGCTCAGTTTTTATACAAACATATAGCTTCTGCGCGACCTAAAACAGTAAAAGGTAATTTTATCAAATCCATGACTCTTTCTTCTACAATGGCTCCTGGTGTTAGAGTTGATCATACTTTAATGAGTTAAAAAAAACTTTTTTGAAAAAATATTTGTAGTGTGCGATATATACAAATAAATAGAAAGTGATAAAAAAATATGTTAAGATCTGTTATTGAAAAGAAAATAAAAAACGTTAACACTTTAACGGAAAAATAAACAAATCTAAATTAGTGGTTTTATTTGAATATAAAGGTCTTAAAGTGAGTGATTTTACTCAATTAAGAGTACAATTAAGAGAATTTGGCAGCAATATCAAATTATATTCTAATAACATCATTAAAAGAGCTTTTGTTTCTGTTGATCATCAAGATTTAGCTGATTTTAAAAACTCAAAAGCTTTATTATTTAGCGAAGATGACTTAATTTCACCGTTAAAGGTTTTATATGATTTTTCTAAAACAAATAAATTTGTTAAAATTTCTTCTGGACTTGTTGAAAATAAAATATATTCAGTTGAAATGATGCATGAGTTAGCTACTTTGCCTTCAAGAGAAGTATTGTTAACTATGTTAGCTTCAGGCATGTTAATGCCTTTAAAAGAATTATCCGTCGGATTAGATATTTTATCTAAAAAAGAATAATAAATATAAAATTGTTAAAATGATAACAAAAGAGAGGAATCAAACAAATGACTAAATTAACTAAAGAGGTTTTTATTGAATCTTTAAAAAGGATGTCTTTATTAGAAATTAAAATATTAGTAGATGGATTAAAAGAAGAGTTCGGAATTGATCCTTCTGCTTCATTAGCTTTAGCCGGTAACGGCGCTGACTCAGCTGCTGTAGTTGAAGAACAAACAGAATTCCGAGTTATTTTGAAAAACTTTGGTTCTAGCAAAATAAATGTTATTAAAATGATCCGTGAAATTACAGGTTTAGGATTAGTAGATGCTAAAAATTTAACTGAAACACCTGATGCTACTGTTAAAAAAAATGTTAGCAAAGACGAAGCGGAAAAAATTAAAACTAAATTAGAAGCTTTAGGCGCTAAAGTAGAATTAAAATAATATTCGTTAAAAAATATTATTAGTAAAAAACCTGAGGAAAAAATCTTAGGTTTTTTATTGTCTTTTGACTTATATTTTTTATCATATAAAAAGGTTATTTTAAAGACTTGATTTTATCTATTTTCTTTCGACAAATGAATAAATGATGCATTGGAGTAAAAAATGAGCAGATATCGCAACGTTAAATATGGTAATAAAGTAGAACGACGCAACTATTCGAAAATGAAATATGACTTTCCCTTGCCCAATTTAATAGAAATTCAAAAGAATTCGTTTAAAAAATTCTTAGAATCAGGCATTAGATCGGCTTTAGAAGATATTTTTCCCATTGAAAGTTATAATGGTGATTTAAAATTACATTTTGAAGATTTTTTTTTAGAAAAGCCGAAATTTGATATTAAAGAATCTAAAAACAGAGATTTTACTTATTCATCTGAATTGTTTGTCCACGTTAAATTAGAAAATGTTTTAACTAAAGAAGTGAAAAGATCACATATATTAATGGCTGATTTGCCTTTAATCACTCCTTCAGGAACTTTTGTTATCAATGGGACTGAAAGAGTTGTTGTGGCACAAATCATTCGTTCTTCTGGGGCTTATTTTTCTAAAAAATTCGACAATAAAACGAATAAAATGCTTTTTTTAGGTCAAATCATCCCTACTAGGGGAGCTTGGATAGAATTCGAACAAAGCAATAAAGATTTTTTATATGCTAAATTAGATCGTTCTAAAAAAATACCTTTAACTAAATTCATTCATACTTTAGGATTTAATTCGAGAGAAGAAATTGAAAATGTTTTTGGAAAAAATGAATTATTGGATTTAAGTTTTCAAAAAGACGAAGAATCTAATTCTAGTGACGCTATTGTGGAACTTTATTCAAAATTACATCAAGGGGAAAAAGTGCCTGCCAATGCAGCGAGAGAGTTCATTAGAACGCGTTTATTCGATCGTAAAAAATACGATCTATCTTCTGTAGGTAGATATAAAATTAATAAAAAATTAGACGTTTTAAATAGAGTAAAAAACACTTTTTTAGCAAAAGATTTAAAAGATATAGATACTCATGAGATTTTATTCCCTAAAGGTACTCTTTTAACTCGTGATATCATTGAACAATTAAGAGATCAACGTCAACATTTACGTACGGAATTGGTTAATTCTGAATATCATTTAGAAAACGAAATGACTAACGAATTTACCATGACTTATAGAAAAAGCGAAACAGATGACAACTTATACGTTAAAGATAATATTTCTAATTTTCAGACAGGTGAAATCTTAATTGAAGCTGATTCTATATTAAATGACGAAGTTATCGCTATTATAAAAGCGAATAAAGAAATGATTGACGAAAAAATAGTTAAATTCTTTTTAGAAGGTCAAAACGTTGAAAAAAAGAAAACGACGTTAAAAAGTTTTTAACGAAGTTTTAGAAGTTTATTTTTTAGATGACAAAGAAAACAAAACTTTTGTGAAAATAATTGGTAATAATCAAGAAGAAAGATCAGAAAACATCGTTTTATCTGATATTATAGCTAGCATTAGTTATTACTTAAACTTGTATGTGAATATCGGACATGTTGATGATATCGATTATTTAGGAAACAGAAGATTAAGATTAATAGATGAATTGTTAAAAAATCAATTCCGTATTGGCTTGACTAGATCAGAAAAAAACATTAAAGACCGTATGTCAATTAGTAAATTCGAATCTATCGCTCCTGGAGGATTAGTTAACTTTTCTTCGCTTTCTATTGTTTTAAAAACTTTTTTTAGTAGTTCGCGTTTATCTCACTTCATGGATCAAATTAATCCTTTAGCCGAGTTAACCCAAAAAAGAAGAATTTCTGCTTTAGGAACTGACGGTATAGATCGTGACCGCGCTGGGGTTGAAGTAAGGGATGTTCATAACTCTTATTACGGACGTTTATGTCCTATTGAAACGCCTGAGGGACCTTCTATCGGTTTAATTTCTTCTTTATCGACTTACGCCCAAGTAGATAAATACGGTTTTATTAAAACTCCTTTTTTTAGAGTGAAACATGAAAACGGTGTTTCTCACGTAACTCAAGAATACGATTATTTAACAGCTATTCAAGAGGAAGAACAAATCATTGCTTCCGCTTCTACACCTTTAGATGAAAATAACAATTTTAAAACTTTAAAAGTGATCGCAAGAAGAAACGGTGAAACAGGATTATTTGATGCTGATAAGATTACTTATATGGATGTTTCTCCGAAACAAATCGTTTCTGTAGCAACTTCTTCTATTCCTTTTTTAGAACACGATGATGCTTCTAGAGCTTTGATGGGTGCCAACATGCAACGCCAAGCGTTACCTTTATTAATTCCTAGATCTCCAACTGTTGCTACTGGTATTGAACACAGAATCGCCAAAGATTCAGGTTGCTTAATTGTGGCTGAAGAAGGCGGTATTGTGAAATACGTTGATGCTAAAAAAATAGTGATTAAAGAATATTCAGGACAAGAACGTTCTTATGAATTAACGACTTTTGTTAAATCCAACCAAGATACTTTAATTTTACATAAACCTATCGTGGTTAGAGGCGAATATATTAAAAAAGGCGATCTTATCGTAGACGGTCCTTCAACTTATCAAGGTGAATTAGCTTTAGGTAGAAATGTAACGGTAGCTTTCATGACGTGGCACGGTTATAATTATGAAGATGCGATTATTATGTCCGAAAATTTAGTGCAAAAAGATATGTATACTTCTATTCATATTAACAAATACGAAATTCAAACTAGAGAATTGAAAAAAGGTTCTGGTAAAGAAGAAATCACTCGTGAAGTGCCCAACGTTAGTGCTGAAGCGGTTAAAAATTTAGACGAAAGAGGAATTATTATTCCTGGTTCTGAAGTTAAAGAAGGCGATATTTTAGTAGGTAAAATCATTCCTCAAGGAGTTTTTGAACCGACGCCTTACGAAAAATTAATTCAAACGGTTATTGGGGAAAAAGCACGTGATTACAAAGATGCTTCTTTAAGATATCCTTGTGGAGATGGCGGTATTGTTCAAAGTGTACAATATTTCTCTATTAAAAACGGCGATCCTATTTCCAAACCAGGTGTGAACGAAATTATCCGTATTTTTATCGCTAAAAAAAGAAAAATCAATGTCGGTGATAAAATGGCGGGATTGCACGGAAATAAAGGGGTAATTTCCTTGATTTTACCGAAAGAAGATCTTCCTTATATGGCTGACGGTACTCCGATTGATATTATTTTAAATCCTTTAGGCGTGCCAAGTCGTATGAATATTGGGCAAATTTTAGAGATGCATTTAGGTATGGCAGCTAAAAAATTAAATATTAAAGTAGCAACGCCTATTTTTGATGGCTTTAATAACCAAGATTTACAAAATATCATGGAAGAAGCTAATTTATCGCCTGATGGTAAAATGACTTTATACGACGGAAGAACGGGAGAACCTTATGATAATCCTATTTCTGTAGGATCATTATATATGATTAAGTTATCTCATATGATCGATGATAAACTGCATGCTCGAAACGTAGGACCTTATACTTTGATAACTCAACAACCGATGGGTGGTAAAGCCCAAAACGGAGGACAAAGGTTTGGCGAGATGGAGGTTTGGAGTTTATATGCTTATGGTGCCGCTCACACTTTGCAAGAAATTTTAACTGTGAAAAGTGATGATATTATCGGACGTAATAAAACTTATAATTCTATTACCAACGGATTACCGCTACCCAAACCTTCTATTCCTGAAAGTTTTAGAGTTTTTTCAAAAGAATTACAATCTTTAGGTTTGCATGTGGAATTAATTAAATCTGACACTAAAGAGAATAAAGTTAATCATTCTTTAGTTAATAATAATAAGGAAAAACATTATCAATGATAAATTTAAATGTTAAAATTGAAGAACTTTCGCTGTCGGAAAAAACTATTGAAGCGTTAAAATTAATCGGTGTTACTTCGTTATCTGATTTTAACAATTACACTTTAAAAGACCTCCACACTTTATTGCCACAAGACTTTTTATTTGAAACAATATTAATTTTAAAAGAGCACTATTTGCCTGAATCTTTAGAAAATTTAAATTTAAATCCAGAGATTATTGAAATTTTACATAGTAATAAAATTATGGATTGTCGTTCTTTAATTCAAACTAATAAATCCATGTTATTGCAGTTATTTCAAGACGAACCGGATCGTTTAGAAGAAATTGAGTTAGTTTTTAGTTTATATAATGATGATTTTAACGATTATGAAGATGATGACTTAGAAGACATTGATTTTAATGAAGATGATTTAGAAAAGGAAGAAGATTACGAAATAAATATAAAAAAAGAATTAGATGAAAATTTTAATCCTTTTTTAAACGAAAAAACCACTTTAACAGATGTGGTTCCTTCTGGTTCTAAAAGTTTTTCTTCTCCAGTTACTTTTAGTGTAGAAGATCAAACTGACTTTAAATCACAAAAAGAATACGGTAGTAGAGAATACGAATATTTTAAAATTCGTTTAGCTTCTCCGCATGAAATTAGACAATGGTCTTATGGAGAAATTGTTAATTACGAAACTATTAATTATCGTACGGCTAAACCGGAATTCGGTGGCTTATTTTGTCCGAAAATCTTTGGTCCTGTCAAAGATTTACAATGCGCTTGTGCTAAAAAACAAACTTTAAAAAAAGGTCAAACTTGTTCACGTTGTGGTATTGAAATTACCGAACAAAAAGTAAGACGTGAAAGAATGGGACATATCGAATTAGCAGCTCCTATCGTTCATACTTGGTATGTTAATAGTTTGCCAAGCAGATTAGCGATTTTATTAGGCATTAAAGCTAAAGAATTATCCGAAATCGTTTATTATGTTTCTTATATCGTTCTTGAGCCAGGCGAAACTAATTTAGAAAAAAGACAAATCATTACAGAATTGCAATATAGCCAATATTTAGAACTTTTTGGCAATAATGGGTTTGTCGCTTTAACCGGGGCAGAAGCAATTAAAAAATTATTAGAAGAACTTGATTTAGAAAAAAGTGTTACAGAATTAAGAAAAATGTTAAAACAAGTCTCTAAACAAAAAAGAGATGTAATTATTAAAAGATTAGAAATTATCGAATCTTTCAGTAAATCTGATAATAAACCAGAATGGATGGTAATGGATGTTATTCCTGTTCTTCCTTCTGATTTAAGACCTATTGTTCCTTTAGATGGTGGACATTTTGCAACGACCGATACTAATGATTTATACAGAAGAATTTTAAACCGTAATAATCGTTTGAAAAAACAAATTATTCAAAAAGCGCCAAGATTAATTATTAAAAACGAAAAAAGACTACTCCAAGAAGCGGTTGATGCTTTGTTTGATAATGTAAAAGTAAGTAAAAAAAATACTTCTAATGTGGAAAGAAATCGTCCTTTGAAATCTTTATCCGAAATATTGAGAGGGAAACAAGGCCGTTTCCGTCAAAATCTTTTAGGGAAAAGAGTGGATTATTCAGGTCGTTCAGTTATTATCGTTGGTCCTGATTTAAAAATCCACCAATGTGGTATTCCGAGACAAATGGCAGTTATTTTATTTAAACCTTTTATTTTAAATAAATTGCAAGAAGCTAAAGGAGTTGATAAAAAAAGCGCTAATTTGTTGTATGAAAAGATGAATGAATATGTTTGGAGCGTTTTAGAGGAAGTTGTTAAAGAACATCCGGTTTTATTAAACAGAGCTCCGACTTTACACCGTTTAGGAATACAAGCTTTTGAACCGAAGTTAATTGATGGCAAAGCAATTAGATTACATCCTTTAGTAACACCAGCTTTTAATGCGGATTTCGATGGCGATCAAATGGCAGTTTATGTTCCTCTTTCTTTAGAAGCTCAAGCTGAAGCGCGTTTATTAATGTTAGTATCTAATAATATTTTAGACCCTAAAAACGGTAACCCAGTTTTATCTCCTTCTCAAGATATGGTTTTAGGTAATTATTATTTAACTATTGAAGAGGTTAAAGATCGTACAGTAAAAGGTGTTAATCCTGAAAAACTGAACGAAGAACATCAATTCAAACACCGCAATGAAGGAAAATTATTTTATGATTTAAAAGAAGCTGAATTAGCTTTCCATAATAAAGTAATTTCTTTACATACACGAATTTTAGTAAAAACGTCTAATATTGACTCTTATTTCTCCGAAGCACAAAAAAACAAGTATTTGGTTACAACTTTAGGAAAAATGATTTTTAACGATATTTTACCTAGTGATTTCCCCTATGTTCAAGAACCTTCTTTATATAATTTAGAAGTAAGAACGCCAGATGTTTATTTCATTCCTAGAGGCTTTAATCCTTCCGATTATTTAGCTAATATTAAACCACCTGAACCTTTCAAAAAAAGATTCCTTTCTATGATAATTGACCAAGTGTTTAAGAAAAGTAATATTACTGAAACTTCCAAAATGTTAGATGATATTAAAAACTTAGGTTTTAAATACTCTACAATGGGAGGGATTACTATTTCTCATTCAGATATTAACGTTTATTCTGAAAAAGAAGCTTTAATCGACCAAGTAGAAAATAAAATTTTAGAAATAGAAAAATTTTATGATAAAGGTTTCTTGACTGTTTCAGAAAAAAAAGGCTTAGTGATTCAAGAATGGAAAAATGTTCGTGATGTGATCCAAGAAGGGTTAATGCAAGAATTCCACCAAGATAATCATTTATACATGATTAGCGATAGTGGAGCTCGTGGTAATGCTTCTAACTTCTCTCAGTTATCTGGGATGAGAGGGTTAATGAATAGTCCAAAAGGAGAAGTATTAGAAATTCCTGTTAAAAGCTCTTTCAAAGAAGGGTTAACAGTGCATGAATTCTTTATTTCTACTCACGGAGCTCGTAAAGTTTCGACTGATACAGCTTTAAAAACAGCTGAATCTGGTTATTTAACTAGAAGGTTGGTGGATGTAGCTCAAGATATCATTATTATCAAAGAAGATTGTGGTAGCGACAAAGGCGTTAGCGTAGAAGCTATTACAAGAGACGAAAAAGAAATAATTTCTTTATCAGAAAGAATTTTTGGTCGTTTTACTTCAGAAGATATTATTCATCCAGAAGCACAAGAAGTTATTTTAGCTAAAAACGAAGTTATCACAAGAGAAATCATTAAAGTTATTTTAGAAGCTAATATCACTAAAGTTAAAATTAGAAGCGTTTTGACGTGTAATTGTGAATACGGTATTTGTACTAAATGTTATGGTTTAAACTTAGCGACTAATAAAAACGTAGAAATAGGTGAAGCAGTTGGTGTAGTAGCGGCTCAATCTATTGGTGAACCGGGTACTCAGTTAACGATGAGGACCTTCCATACTGGTGGAGTTCTTTCGGTAGCAGATATTACGCAAGGTTTACCGAGAATTCAAGAATTATTTGAAGCGAGAAAACCAAAAGGTAAAGCTATTATTAGTGAATACAACGGTATGGTTAGAGACGTAAAAAAAATTACTTCTTCTTCTTACGAAATTATTATTGTTCCTGATAACAATCCGAACGAAGAATATATTTACACTGTTGATGGTAATGCGGATGTTATAGTGCAGAAAAATATGCACGTTGAAGCAGGACAAAGGTTAACTTCTGGTTCGGTTGATTTAAGAGAAATGTTAAAAGCAAGTAGTGTGGAAAAAACACAAAAATACATTTTAGAAGAAGTACAAAAAGTTTACCAATCTCAAAGCGTTAATATTAGCGATAAACACATTGAGATTATCGTTCGCCAAATGTTTAAACAAGTCTTAATTATCTCTGAAGGTGATACTCATTTCTTACCGGGATTAGAAGTCTCCATTAAAGAATTCAAAAGAGCTAACACTGAGATGATTAAACAAAACAAAACTTTAGCTGTAGGACGACCGGTGTTATTAGGGATTACGAGAGCTTCGTTGAAAAGTGATTCTTTACTTTCAGCAGCCTCCTTCCAAGAAACAACCAAAATTTTAATCGATGCAGCTATTAGAGGTCAAAAAGATAATTTATACGGATTGAAAGAAAACGTTATCGTTGGTGGTTTGATTCCGGCAGGAACAGGTATTTTGGAAACATCTCATTTTGAGTACCCAATTTACCAAGTGGTTAATCCAGAGGTTGAACCAGAAAATCTGGAAGAAAACCTTGAAGTAAAACCTCTTGAAGAGGGAAAAACATTACCAGAAGAAAGTATTTAATAAAAAAAGGTATATTTTGCAAAAATAAAGTATAAAAATATTGACTTTTATCATAAAAAAAGATAAAATAAGTTGTCTTATCTTTATACTTTAGAAAAAAATAAAAAAAGGGGATTCATTTCGCGATGCCTACTATTTCACAATTAATTAAAAAAAGAAGAAGCGATAAAGTTTCTAAATCTAAATCACCTGCTTTAGGTTTTAGTTATAATAATTTAAAGAAAAAACTAAAAATTACAATTCGCCTCAAAAATCAGGCGTTTGTATTAAAGTTTCTACTATGACACCAAAAAAACCTAACTCCGCTTTAAGAAAGTTTGCCAGAGTGCGTTTAAGTAACGGCTCTGAGGTAACAGCTTATATTCCTGGAGTAGGTCATTCTTTGCAAGAACATAGTACTGTTTTAGTACGTGGAGGAAGAGTGAAAGATTTACCTGGTGTACGTTATCACGTTGTAAGAGGAGCTTTGGATGCTACTGGTGTAGCCAATAGAAAACAAAGTCGTTCTAAATACGGCTCTAAAAGAGTTGTAGCTAAAAAATAAGCATTATTTTTATTAAAAAAATGTTCAGATAAAAAATAACGAAAGAAATAAAGGTGCATATATGTCTCGTAAAAGAAGTGCTCAAAAAAGAGAAGTTTCACCAGATCCAATTTATAATTCTAAATTAGTAACTAAAATTATTAATACGATTATGAAAAGTGGTAAAAAAGGAACAGCTCAATCTATTTTATACGGTGCATTAGATCGTGTAAAAGAAATGACTCAGAGAGAACCTATTGATGTTTTTAATGAAGCTTTAAATAATATTATGCCTATTTTAGAAGTATGTACGCGTACAATAGGAAGCCAAAACTATCAAGTTCCTTCAGAGGTTCGTGCGGAAAGACGTCAATCTTTAGGTTTAAAATGGTTAATTCAATATGCTCAAAAACGTAGTGAAAAAACTATGGAAAGGAAACTAGCTAAAGAAATAGTTGAAGCTGCTTCTGGAACTGGTTTATCAGTGAAAAAAAGAGAAGATACACATCGTATGGCTGAAGCTAATAAAGCTTTCGCTCATTATCGTTGGTAATCTGAATAAGTAAGGGAAATTATACTAATGGGACGTCAATTTAAACTAGAAAAAATTCGCAATATTGGCATTATGGCTCACATTGATGCCGGTAAAACAACAACAACTGAAAGAATATTATTTCATACAGGTAAGATTCATAAAATAGGCGAAACACATGATGGTGCTTCGCAAATGGACTGGATGGAACAAGAACAAGAAAGAGGAATTACTATTACCTCTGCCGCTACAACAACTTTTTGGAAAGATCATCAAATTCAAATTATTGATACTCCGGGACACGTTGATTTTACAGTCGAAGTTTCTCGTTCTTTAAGAGTTTTAGATGGTGCAGTAGTGGTAATTGATGCTCAAGCAGGAGTGGAACCGCAAACAGAAACAGTTTGGCGTCAAGCGACTGAATATAAAGTGCCAAGAATTATTTTTGTTAATAAAATGGATAAAGTGGGAGCCGATTATGCTTACGCTATTGACACTTTGAAAAAACGCTTAGGCGTGAAAGCTTGTGCTATTCAATGGCCTATCGGTAAAGAAAATAATTTCACTGGTTTAATCGATTTAATCGAAATGAAAGCTTTTGAATATGACGGTTCACCGTCAGAAAACGCTAAAGAAATAGAAATACCTGAATATTTGAAAGAAACTGCTTTATCAAAAAGAAAAGAATTAATTGAAACTTTAGCAGATTTTGATGATGAATTAATGACAATGTTTTTGGATGAACAAAAAGTTCCGATAGACATGTTAAAAAGAATCATCAGAAAAACGACTTTAGATGTTAAATTTTTCCCTGTTTTATGTGGTTCTGCTTTTAAAAATAAAGGCATTTTAAAAACTTTAGACGCTGTTATTGATTATTTACCTTCTCCGTCTGATGTGCCTTCTATTACTGGTACAGATGCTGATGGTAACGAAATAGTTCGTAAAACTTCTGATGACGAACCTTTCACAGCTTTAGCTTTTAAAATTATGACTGATCCTTTTGTAGGACGTTTAACTTTTTTAAGAGTCTATTCGGGCACTGTTAAAACAGGAACTTATATTAAGAATACTGTGAAAAACGTGAAAGAACGTGTAGGACGTTTGTTGCAAATGCACGCTAATGATAGAGAAGAGATTAAAGAAGCTAATGCTGGCGATATTGTGGCTGTAGTAGGATTGAAAAATACTATTACAGGACACACTTTAACAGCTGAAAATGATTTTGTAATCTTAGAATCAATGAATTTCCCTGAGCCAGTTATTGAGATCGCAGTTGAACCAAAAACTAAAAATGATCAAGAGAAAATTGTTTTTGCTTTAGGAAAATTAGCAGAAGAAGATCCAACTTTTAAAGTTTATATTAACCACGAAACAGCTCAAACTATTATTGCTGGTATGGGTGAGCTTCATTTAGACATCATTATGGATCGTTTAAGAAGAGAATTCAAAATCCAAGCTAATGTGGCACAACCTCAAGTTTCTTATCGCGAAACTTTAACTAAAGAAACGCAAACAGAAGGTAAATTCATTCGTCAATCTGGTGGACGTGGGCAATACGGACATGTTTGTATGACTTTTGAGCCAAATCCTGGTAAAGGGTTTGAGTTTGTTAATAAAATTGTGGGTGGTTCTGTTCCGCGTGAATATATCCCTTCAGTTAAAAAAGGACTAGAAGAATCTTTATCTGGCGGTATTTTAGCCGGTTATCCTTTCATTGATGTTAAAGCAACTTTAACAGATGGTTCTTACCATGACGTCGATTCATCAGAGATGGCGTTTAAAATCGCTGCTTCTATAGCTTTAAAAGAAACCAAAAACAATGGCGGTCTTGTTATTTTAGAACCTATTATGAATGTAGAAATCATAACACCGAATGAATATATTGGTAATGTAATTGGTGATTTAACTTCCAGAAGAGGTAGATTAGAAACACAAGAAAACCGTGGCAACACAATAGCAATTAAAGCTTTGGTTCCTTTATCAGAAATGTTTGGTTACGCGACTAATTTGCGTTCCAACACTCAAGGCAGAGCCAATTTCGTAATGCAATTTGCTAAATATGAAAAAACACCAAAAAGTATTACGGAAAATATTATTAAAGAACGTAGTTAATTTCTCAAAATATTTATTAAAAAAATAAAAAATTCAAAAAGGAGGCCTTAATAAAATGGCTACTAAAAATTTTAACAGAAATAAACCACACGTTAACGTAGGAACTATTGGTCACGTTGATCATGGTAAAACTACTTTAACAGCTGCAATTACTTCTTATTTATCTACAAAAGGATTAGCAGATAAACAAAGTTACGATCAAATCGATAAAGCACCTGAAGAAAAAGAACGTGGTATCACTATTAGTACTTCTCACGTAGAATACGAAACAGAAAAAAGACACTATGCTCACGTAGATTGTCCTGGGCACGCCGATTACATTAAAAATATGATTACTGGTGCTGCTCAAATGGATGCTGGTATTTTAGTAATTTCTGCTGTTGACGGAATCATGCCCCAAACAGAAGAACATATCTTATTAGCTAAACAAGTAGGTGTTCCTAAATTATTAGTTTTCATCAACAAATGTGATGTTGCTGCTGATGAAGAACTTTTAGAATTAGTAGAAATCGAAATTAGAGACTTATTAAACAAACATGATTTTTTAGGCAACGAAGTTCCTATCGTTAGAGGATCTGCTTTAAAAGCGGTTGAAGGAGACCCTAAATATTTAGAAAAAATCCAAGAATTACTTGACTTATTAGACACTTACGTGGAAGACCCAGTTCGTGAAATGAACAAACCTTTTTTAATGCCAATAGAAGATGTTTTCACTATCACGGGTAGAGGAACTGTTACTACTGGACGTGTTGAAAGAGGAATGGTTAAAGTTGGTGAAGAAGTAGAAATAGTTGGAATTAGAGAAACTAAAAAAGCTGTTGTTACAGGTTTAGAAATGTTTAGAAAATCTTTAGAAACAGCGCAAGCTGGTGACAACGTAGGGGTTTTATTGCGTGGTGTTTCTCGTGAAGACGTAGAACGTGGACAAGTTTTAGTTAAGCCTGGCAGCGTTCAACCACATTCTAAATTCTTAGCGCAAATTTATGTTCTTACAGCTGAAGAAAACGGAAGAACTACTCCTTTCGGTAATAATTATCGTCCTCAATTCTATTTAAGAACTACTGACGTGACTGGTGTTATCAAATTGCAAGATGGTGTTGAAATCGTAATGCCTGGTGATTTAGTGGAAGTTACAGTTACTTTAATTAGTTCAATCGCTATGGAAGAAGGAACTAAATTTTCTGTTCGTGAAGGTGGACGCACTGTTGGAGCAGGTTCAGTAATTAAAATTCTTGAATAATTCCGTCCCCTTCTTAAAAAAAGACTTTGATAGTCTTTTTTTATTTATACGGGTTTTTTTGCTAGTTCGTCTTTTTGAGGTTTAAAGATGAGTTTTTAATTCTTGCCTAAAAAAGTTTATTTATGATAATTAAGCAGGAAATATGATAAAATAATAATAAATTGTATAATTAAAATTTTACATTATACTTTTTTATCAACTGAAAAAAATTAGAAAAAACAGAAACAAATAAGGAGATAAATATGTTTTTAAACGTCTTTTTTTTCATGAAATTATTGGCTTATTCTCGGATAGAAAGAGAAGGGCGTACAGATAGTGCTTGGCTAGAAGAAGAAAAGCAAGAGCATAAAAGTGTTTTATGGAAACTAACTTTCATTTTCGCTGGGATGATGATTATGGGACTTTTAGTCGCTATCTTATTTCACCATAACCCTAATTTTAACCCTAAAATTAAACAAAGTTTGTCAGCAGATTGGATTAATAATTTGAAATTCCTTATTTATAAAGGCGAAGATGTTCTTTATTTAATCGCTTTTGTCTTATTGATAATAGGTTTTTCTCTATCTTTTACTTCTTTATATGTTATTTTGATTTTCTCTTTTTATTTTGGGGCGTTTTTTTTCGGTCCTCGATTTCTAGATTTTTATAACACCGTCCAACAGGAAAAAAACTTTGATGCCTTCGTTGCGAGAACTCTTTTTAGTCAAAAAGCTTTAGGGGTTGATTTTGTACGTACTTTATCTATTTTTATCATTATGATCACTGTCACTTTAGCGAAAGATTTCTATATGAGACCTAAAGTGAAACATTTTATTTATAACTCTTTTTCTGTTTTAATTTTTGTAGGTTTTTTATCATTTGTCTTTGGCATTGATTTAATACCTCAAACTAGAAATATTTCCTTTGTGTTCCGTTTTTTTTTCTTAATTCTAGCTACTTTGGGCATTATTCAAGATTTAGATATGGTGCATAAATTATCTCATAGAACAATTGCTGCTAAAAACCAATCTTTAATTATTTTAGGTTTTTTAGTGTCCTTTGCAACAATATTTTCTTTTATTAGTGTTTTTATTGTAGAATATCCTGCTATAGAACAACTAGCAAGTATTTTCTGCAACGCTTTTAGAAATAGTTCTTAGTGGATTGAAAAAAATTTGGAATTATTAGACAGATTAATGCACTGTTCATGTGAAGCATACATTCAAGACCTATTGTATAGAGGTCTTTTTTCTTTTATCAAAGAAAAGTCTATTCAATGCTGCCGCCTTACGGTTAAATTTCTTTGTTTTATTCTTTTTAGGGTTATAAATAAATTAATAATAGGTGAAAAAACTTCTTTTTTATCTATATAGAAAGACTTTTTAACAAGAGAGGAAAAAAGAAGTTCTATTATTCAACAAAAGAACCGAAAAAAGAGACTTATTTTAACTTTATCGAAAAAGAAATTAAAAAAGTTAACTTTTTACTTGATATTTTAAATTAAATATGATAAAATGTTAGCAATCCTTAATATTAAAAATACTTTTATAAGAAAAATTAAAGAAAAAAAGGAAATTAATAAGGAAAATAATATATGTATATATTGTTGAACAGATTTGCAAAGAAAAAGTTCGCTTATTCTAAAATCGAGCAACAAGAAATAACTACTACTCCAGAATATTTAGCTAATGAAAAAAAAGATGATAGACTATTTTTAAAAATTATTCTTTTGTTATGCGCTATAATGTTTGTTGGTATGTTGACGATTATATTGTTGTTCCATTTTGCCGCAATTAAATTCAACGTTAAAAAATTTATTTCTGAATTTGAATTACTGGGTTATCAAGGCGAAGAATTAATTATTTTAATTGGTTTTTTAGTGTTCATGATCGGCTCTTCTTTTTCGCATATTTCTTTATACGCTGTTTTTGTTTTCACTTTTTATATGGGAGTTGTTTTCTCTGGCATCCAATTTGAAACTTTTTACGACACTTTAAAACAAGTTAAAAAGATTAATAAGTACGAAATAAAGACTATTTTTAGTCGCATTCGCTTAGCAATTACTTTAACTGTTAATTTAGTCGTTATTTACTTAACAGCTACTTTCGTTATTTTTAAAGACATCAATAACACTAACAACCTTAAAGCAGTGGTTTTATACGCTTTATCTTTCTTAGTTTTTTTCAAACTAATTGAATTCATATCTGGTTTAAAACTTTCTTTTTCGCAAAATAACCAAAAAAATTTATCCATCAAGAAGACTTTTGCCTAGTAAAGTTTATTCTTATAATTTAGTTTTAGTACATTATTTCTTTACTTTTTTTGAGTAAATTAATCATTTAGGATTGATTAATTAATATATCAGCAGCATTAATTATTTTAAAGTGCAATAAAAATATTTCTTATTTGGTTATATAAAAAAAAGACCTTCCAAGGTCTTTTTTATATTTAATAAAGGTCTTTTTTAATAGTTTTTAGCCTGGTAAAAGCTAAAAGATACTTATAAAATTACCTTTTAATGTCTAATTCTTCTAAATAAGCGTTGATTTGTTTTTTCTAATTGTGCAAGATTTTTTTTATTTTCTTCAATATTTTCCATAATATCTTCAATATTAATTTTTTCTTCTTTAATATTTAATTTTACAGAACTGTCACTAAACCAAAAGTTTTCTTTATAAAAAAAACATTACCGATACTGCCAGCACAAACTATAGTTATGGCGTCTTTGATAGAATTATGTGAATGATAATGCCCCAAAGGTTCTATGCCGCCGCTAGCCACATAATATGGATTTTTTTTCATTTGGCAATTCAGATAATTGTTTTTTATAAGTCTTTTTCCTCCTTTATAAACCATTTATCAAAAATAATTAGCGTTTTTATATATTTAATCATTTTTCCATATTTGTTATGATAAAATTAAATTGATATTGAAAAAAATAATTTCATTTAATATTGTTCAAATTCAAAGAGGTAACAATGGTTAAAAAACAGACAGGAAAATTTATTTTACGTAAAATAATTATTATTTCTATTTTTATTTCAATGTCCATAATGTTGGATTATTTTCAAAAATGGTTTTTACCTTTTTTAACTTTACCTTTTGGAGGACAAATTTTTAAATTATCTTTTCTTGTTTTATTTTTATCAGGTTTCGTTTTAGGTTTTAAAAACGGTTTAACGGTCAATTGTTTTTACATTTTATTCCATTTATTAAAAAGTTATGCTTATATCATCAGCACTAAAGAAGTTTATCAATTGGGATGGTTTTATTTTTCCTTAACTTTACTTTTTGATTACCTTATTTATGATTTATCCGTTAGTTTATCAGGTCTTTTTTATAAAAACGATTTTAATCAGTTAAAAAATAAAAAAACTATTTTAATCAGTTTGTTTACAGTAGTCTTTTTAAGAATTTTAAGCACTTCTCTTTCTACTTATTTTGTTTATTTTCAAAGAATCAATCCTTCGCAAAAAGATTTGTTTTTCTGGCGTTTTTTATACAGTTTAAAAGAAAAGGGACAAGCTTGGGAATTTTGTTTATTTTTTAGCTCTTTTTTATTTATAATTTATTATGTTATCGGCAGTATATTAATTATTTTTTTAGCTCCTAAATTAGAATATGTTTTAGAAAAATATTCTTTAGAAAAAATTAACTTCTAAGTAAAAGAAGAGCATAGAGAAAGAAATGAGTCATATTCAATGGCTCATTTTTGTTTTAGAGCTCTTTTAAGAAAGTACTTGAAATCTTTTAAGAGTTCTTCTTTTGAATAAGAGATAGACAAGAAAGAAAATTAATATATTTTTTTAGTAAAATTGAGTTAAAACGATTTATAATATATTTAGTTATGACATTTAAAAATTTTTATTTTTCACTTAAAATATTTTTAAAAAGTTATTCACAAGGTAGGAATTATAATTTATGGCCGAAAAAAAACCTTATTTAGTTATTTTATTTTATAATTATTCACATATTGAAAACCCTGAAACTTTTCAAAAAAGTCATTTAAAATTTTGCCAAAACTTAGGACTTTTAGGGAGAATTATTGTTTCTCATGAAGGTATTAATGGTACTTTATCAGGTTTAGAAAAAGACATTAACGCTTATATGGATTATTTAGCGCAAGATCCGCGTTTCTCAGAAACAGAATTTAAAATAGAGTCTTCTGATAAACATGTTTTCCCTCGTCTTTCGGTAAAACATAAAGAAGAAATTGTGGCTTTAAAATTAAAAGACGATATTTCTTTAGAAGAAAAAGCGAATAATTATTTAAAACCTAAAGAATTTTATCAATTATTACAAGAAAAAGATGTAGTAGTGTTGGATGTTCGTAATGATTATGAATATAATATAGGACATTTTAAAAACGCTATTAACCCTAATGTTCGTAATTTCCGTGATTTACCTGAATGGGCTGAACAAAATATCTCTTTATTAAAAGATAAAAAAGTTTTGACTTATTGTACTGGTGGAGTGCGTTGTGAAAAAATGTCCGCTTTTTTAAGGCAAAAAGGGGTAGAAGAAGTTTACCAATTGAAAGGCGGTATTATTAAATACGGTCAAGACGAAGAGGTTCAAGGTAAATTATTTGACGGTCAAGTGTATGTTTTTGACGAAAGAATAGCGACTAAAGTAAATCAACATGAAAATGTTATCGTGGGTAAAGATTATTTTGATCAAAAACCATGTGAAAGATATATTAACTGTGCTAATCCAAGTTGTAACGTACAAATTTTATGCAGCGAAGAGAACGAACATAAATATTTAGGCAGTTGTTCGAAAGAATGTCGAAAACATCCTAAAAACCGTTATGTTATCAAACATAATGTTGATATCAATCAAAAAGAATATAAATCAATTTTATAATAATTAGGTTAAAAAATGATTAAGTCATCAAAATTGTTCTTTTTTGTTAAAATATTTTGACTTTTGACAATAAATAAGATAAAATAATATGAGAGTTTTTATTTTATTATAATTTTCTAAAAATTATAATATTTTAAAGAATTTGTTTTTTTACTTTTCTGAGAAATGATGGATTTTATGATAATAACGTTGTCAAAAAGTGTTATGCTATAAATTGGGATAAATTAAATTATAAAAAAATAAAAAAAGGAGGATTGCGAAATGTTTGCGATTATAAAAACAGGAGGCAAGCAATTTAGAGTGTCTCCAGGTCAAGAAATTTATGTAGAAAAATTACCTGTTAATGAAGAAGAAAATTACGTTTTTGAAGAAGTTTTAGCTATCGAAAACGATAAGAAAATTTTAGGCACTCCATTCGTTGAAGGAGCTAAAATTGAAGCTAAAGTACTTAAACAAGGTAAAGCTAAAAAAATAATTGTAGCGAAATACAAAAGAAGAAAAAAATATCGTTTAAAACAAGGTCATAGACAACTTTATACTAAATTTTTAATCACTAAGATAATCATTTAAGTCAATGATTGAATATTTTTTTCAAAAAGAAAACAACATCATTCAACAAATAGAAATTAAAGGTCACGCTTTATACGCTGTTAAAAATAAAGATATAGTTTGTGCTTCTGTTTCCACAGCTATTATTCTCACTATGAATGCTATTGAACTTTTCGGTTTACAAAAAAAAGTCACTTTTCAATTGAAACAAGGATATTTTTTTTTAAATTTATTAGAAAAAGACGAGATTGTCAATAATCTCTTAACTAATTTAGAATATTCCTTAAAAGATTTAAATAAAACTTATAGTAAATATTTACAAGAAAAAATAATTTAAAAAAGGTGTTTTAATCATGTTAAAATTAAATATTCAATTATTTGCTTCTAAAAAAGGTGTTAGTTCGACTCGTAATGGTCGTGATTCTCATTCTAAAAGATTAGGAGCTAAATTATCAGACGGTCAACGTGCTAATGCGGGTTCTATTATTTACCGTCAAAGAGGAACAAAAATTTTTCCTGGTAACAATGTAGGCATTGGTAAAGATGATACTTTATTTTCTCATGTCAACGGAATTGTTAAGTACGAAACTAAAAGAAATAAGAAAAAACAAGTTTCTGTTTACTTTTTGGAAAACAAATTAAATTAATGTTTTTTCAATTGAGAAGGAACAATTATAAATGAATTTTATAGATGAAGCAATAAATTTCGTTCAAGCTGGTAACGGCGGTAACGGAATTGTTTCTTTTAGAAGGGAAAAATTCGTTCCTTATGGAGGTCCTTCTGGAGGAAACGGCGGACAAGGCGGATCCGTTATTTTTGTTGGTGAATCCGGTGAAAACACTTTATTAAAACTGAGATACAAAACGAAAATAAAAGCTTTACACGGTGTTAACGGTAAAAATAAAACTCAAAATGGCGCTAAAGCTGAAGATTTATTTGTTAAAGTGCCTTTAGGGACTTTAGTTTACAATAATAAAGATAATAGTTTTATTGGGGAAATTTTAGAACATGGTCAACAGTTAGTTATCGCTAAAGGCGGTCGTGGCGGTCGTGGTAATTTCGCTTTAGCCAACTCCAAAAATAAAGTACCTAATTTCGCGGAAAAAGGTGATTTAGGAGAAAGTTTAACCATTAAAACAGAGTTAAAAGTTTTAGCTGATGTTGGTTTAATCGGTTATCCTAATGTTGGTAAATCTTCTTTAATTTCGGTTATTTCTAATGCTAAACCTAAAGTAGATTCTTATCCTTTTACTACTTTACAACCCTTTTTAGGGATGGTTTATTATCAAGATTTTAGTTTTACAGTAGCTGATATTCCTGGTTTAATTGAAAATTCACATTTAGGTCGTGGAATGGGTATTAGTTTTTTAAAACATATCGAAAGATGTAAAGTTTTGGTTCATTTATTAAGTCCTGAAAGTGATGATATTTATCAAAATTATCAAAACTTACTGCAAGAATTAAAAATGTATAATCCAGCTATTTTAAAAAAACCACAAATCATTGTGGTTAATAAAATGGATTTGCCCGATTCTGAAGCTAAATTAGCTGACTTTCAAAAAAAAATTTCTGAGGAAAACATTCTTTCCATTTCTACTTGGAATAGTTTTAATTTAGATGCGTTGAAATTTAAAATTATAGATTCTTTGAAAAATCATCAACCGATTATGCCGGAAATAGATACAACTCATCAGTTTTTTACTTTGGATGAAGAAAAACAGTTTGAAGTTTATAAAGATGAATTTGGCGATTTTGTTGTGAAAGGTAAAATGGTAGAAAAGTTTTTTTATAGAACAGATTTTAATAACTACGAATCAGTGAAAAAATTTTCTCATATTTTGAAAAAAATAGGCGTAGAAGAAGAATTGAAAAGAAAGGGTATGAAAGATAACAATCAAGTGAAAATTTGTGATTATATTTTTGAAATAGCCACTTAATCCAGTCATAAGTATGAAAAAAAATAACTTGAGATATATTAATTTAAAGCAATTGGTGTTTGCTTCTTCTTTATCGGCTTTATCCATTGTTTTAAACGTGATGACGCCTAAAATTTTAGGTTTTGTCCGACCGTTACAAAAATTCCTTTGGTTAGATTTTTTAAAAGTAATCCCTTTTTTGTTTATATCTTTGTATAACAAAAATTATTTTGTTGCTTCTGTAGCGGCTTTTTTATCAGAATTTGTGAGTTTTTGCCTTAGGAAATCACTTTATCCTTATAATCCCCTTTTAAGTGTTTCTTTCGCTTTTTGTTGGGGTTTTTTACCTTTATTAATATTAAAAAATAAGGATATGTCCTTTTTAAAACATTATTTAATTATTACCTTTATTGCGGTGATGCATTTTTTTCTTTTTATCCTTTTAAATTTCTTTTTTATAGACGCTATTTTCAACAAAAAAGAAGGCAGTTTTACGATTTTATTACAAGATAATTTTATGGGAAGATTTTTAACGCCTTTTTTATACATTAAATTTATCAGCGTTTTTTTAGTCTCTTTTTTAATTACTTATTTATACCGTATTATTAAAAAACAACTATTAAACGTGTTTTTTTTAATTAAAAAAAATCATTTTTTTCGTTAAGAAGAACTTTTTCCTTTTAGGTTTTTAATCCTTGAAGTTTATAGTCCAAGTTTATAGTTCCTTTTTATTTTAAAATAAGAAATAAACCTTCTTTCTTAAAAAAGTTGTTAAAAAAA
>NZ_LHCF01000001.1 GCF_001277135.1 Candidatus Phytoplasma pruni | reverse complement strand
TGATTAAGGTTAATAAAAAATAATAATGCCTATGTAGCTCAGTTGGTAGAGCATCTGACTGTTAATCAGGAGGTCCTAGGTTCGAGCCCTAGCGTAGGCGCCAAACTATATTAAGATCAATGCAAAAAGGTCTTTTTTTATTATGTACGAATAAATATTAAGTTAATTTTTATTTTCAAAAGTGGTTTTGGTTAAAAAAATGATAAAAAAGTTATATAAATGAAAAAAGGAGATTTTTTTAATGACTCAACAAGTGTTTGAAACTACTTTTGAAAATAATTCATTAACTGTGGAAATAAATAAATTTGCTAAACAAGCGAACGGATCTGTTATGGTACGTTATAAAGATACTGTTATTTTGAGTGTTGCTGTTTCTAGTACGCAAGACACAACTTTAAATTATTTTCCATTGATGGTGATTTATCAAGAAAAACTGTATTCAGCTGGTAAAATACCTGGCAGCTTTACCAAAAGAGAAGGTAGATCCACTGATTTTGAAGTCTTAAACTCACGTTTAATTGACAGAGCTTTAAGACCTTTATTTGATAAAAATGTAAAAAACGAAATTCAAATTATTAATACTGTTTTAAGTAGTGATCATAATTGTAATAACGAAAATTTCGCTCTTTTTGGCAGTTCTTTGGCTTTATTAGTTTCTGATATTCCTTTCGTAGAAGCGGTTTCGGCTGTTTCTATTGGCAAGATCAAAGGCGAAATGGTTATTAACCCAAATTTAAAACAAAAAGAAATGTCTGATTTTTTATTAACTCTTTCAGGCACTCAAGATAGTTTGAATATGATTGAAGCAGTGGCGAAAGAAACTCCTGAAGAAGAATTATTAGAAGTGATGTTGTTTGGTCACGAAGTGATTAAAAAAATGTGTGCTTTTCAAGAAGAAATTCGCCAACAAATTGGTAAAGAAAAAATTGCTTTAGATATTCCAGAAACAAATGCAGTTTTATTCCAAGAAATAGATGAAAAATATCGTTCAGCCATAATCGCAATATTACAAGAAAATAATCAACAAAAAAAACAAAAAAACGTCTTATCTCAAAATCTTCAATTGTTAAAAGATGAAATTATGGCAGAATATAAACAAAAGAATTTTTTCAAAACTGTTGAGGAAATCGCAGTTCTTGATTTAGAACAACAAAAAAAATATTTAACCGAAATAGAAGCGATTTTTGACACTTTGTTAACGCAAGAAATTCGTAAAATGATTATTCATGAGAAAAAAAGAACTGATGGAAGAGAAATTGATGAAATCAGAACTATTGAAAATCAAGTGGGTTTATTGCCAAGAACACATGGATCAGCTGTTTTTACTCGTGGCGAGACCCAAAGTTTAGCAGTAGTAACGTTAGGTTCTTTAAGCGAAGGTAAAACGATTGATGATTTAACAGAAGATGCTAAAAAACGTTTTATGTTGCATTACAATTTTCCCGCTTTTTCTGTTGGTTCGGTAGGAAGATATATGTCTCCTTCTCGTCGAGAAATAGGTCATGGGATGTTGGCGGAAAAAGCATTATTACACGTCTTACCTTCAGAAGAAGAATTTCCTTACAGTATCCGCGTAGTATCTGAAATTTTAGAATCTAACGGGTCTTCTTCTCAAGCGACTATTTGTTCCTCTTCTATGGCTTTAATGGATGCTGGCGTGCCTTTAAAAAGCGCTGTAGCAGGTATCGCGATGGGATTGTTTTACGATAACCAAGATGAATACGTTATTTTGAGCGATATTCAAGGTTTAGAGGACCAAAAAGGTGATATGGATTTTAAAGTTGCTGGAACTGCAAAAGGTATTACAGCTTTACAAATGGATATTAAAATTGAATCTATCAGTTTAGATATTTTAAAAACTGCTTTGGAAAAAGCGCGTTTAGGTCGTCTGCATATTTTAAATAAAATGAACGATACTATCACTAAATCACGCAAAGAATTGTCTCCTTATGCGTTAAAAATAAAAGTGATTAATATTCACACTAGTAAAATTCGTGATGTTATCGGAACAGGCGGAAAGATCATTTCTCAAATTATTGAAAATAACGATAATGTTAAAATTGATATAGAACAAGATGGACGAGTATTTATTATGCATCAAGATTTAGAAGTAGTGGAAAGAACGTCTCATTATATTTTAAACTTGGTAAAGGACATCGAAGTCGGTCAAATTTTCGAAGGAGCCGTGGCTAAGATTTTAATGGATAAAAAAACTGGTCATTCTTTTGGTGCGATAATTCAACTTTTACCTGGAGTAGAAGGTTTTCTTCACATCAGCAAATTATCAGACAAAAGAGTTGATAAAGTGGAAGATGTGGTTAATATCGGACAAATGGTAACCGTAAAATGTATCAATATCAATGAAAAAGGTAAAATCGATCTTTCGTTGAAGAAAAAACATTAATCTTGGATTATTATTGTAAAAAGACAAGAATATTGCGTTAAAATTTGTTAAAATATTAATGTTAAAAAATAATGGAAGGTGGTCGAGGTTTAATATTGTTTTTAACAATATTAGGCTTAGGAAAGTCCATATTAGCACATGTTTAGGAAAGACATGTAGTGTTTGTGCTTAAGGAAAACAAGAACTTAAGGTGCTTAAATTCATTTAAGTAACGACTGTTTAAATTCTAAAAACTTATTCATAAGTTCATGAAAATAAACTTAAAGTGCCACAGAAACGAGTTAATTAGAAATAATTAAATGAAACGCGGTAAACTCCTCAAGCTAACAACCCAAAAAAATGGTAGGGGCACATGAAAATTGACGTTTTCTGTTTTTTTAATTATAGTTGGTTTTTGTGCTATTTTCGATAACGAATGTAGAGATAAATGATCACACTTGTTTGCAAAAACAAGAACAGAACATGGCTTATGCACATTATTTTTTTAACATAGAATCTTTTGAATAAAAAGATTCTTTTTTTCTTTAAACAAATGAAAATGTTTATTATACAATATAATTGGTCTAGTCTTTTTGAAGATGAAAGAAGAAGGATAATTGTTCATAAAAAGCCAGCTTGATTAATTTTGAAATTACCTTTGCAACAACATTGCAGCATTGTGTTTTAATTTTGACATCTTTTTCTTTTAATATGTTAAAATAATAGGTAAGTTTAACATCTTTTTTTGACGGATGAAAAGTAATTTTCTCTCAATTGCCTTTCTTTCTTTTAATTAAAATATGTTAATATTATCTCCAATAAAACTACTTAAGGTGGGAATGTTTTTGTTTTCTGCTGAATTATATTCAAAAATAAAAATTAAATAAAAAAAGGGGTTCAATGATTATTTATGAATAATGAAGAAAAATCATTAGAATTAGAACAAACAGTAATTAGAAAAAATAAAATAGAAGAATTAAAAAAAATTGACGTTGAACCTTTTAAAAACCATTTTGTTGTACAAAATAACGTTTCTGACTTATTGAAAAAATATAAACTTCTAGACAGAACCGAATTAGAGAATAACTTGATTAATGTCGCTGTGGCAGGTCGAATAGTTTTAAAAAGACTTCAAGGTAAGGCGGGTTTTTTTCAATTAAAAGATTTTGATAGTTCTATGCAAGTTTATGTGAATATGAAGCTAGTGTCGCCATTATCTTTCACTATTTATAAAAACGCTGATTTAGGTGATATTGTCGGAATTGAAGGTTATTTGTTTAAAACTAAAACAGATGAATTAACGATTAAGGCTACTAATTTAATCCATTTAAGTAAAAGTTTAAAAGTTTTACCGGATAAACACAAAGGTTTAAAAGATAAAGAATTAATTAGAAAAAAAAGATATATTGATTTAATCACTAATCCCCGATCGATGGACACTTTTGTAACTCGTTCCAAAGTAATTAAAGCGGTGAGAAAATTTTTTGATGATCGAGATTTTTTAGAAGTAGAAACCCCGATTTTACATTCTTTTATCGGCGGAGCTTCCGCTAAACCTTTTATCACTCATCATAACGCTTTAAGTTCTGATTTTTATTTAAGAATAGCTACCGAAATACCTTTAAAAAAATTAATTGTGGGTGGTATGAAAGCGGTTTATGAAATAGGTCGTATTTTCCGTAATGAAGGAGTAAATGCTACTCATAATCCTGAATTTACTACTATAGAAGCTTATTTAGCTTTTTCTAATATGCAAGGTATGATGGATTTAACCGAATCTTGTTTAAAAGACGTAGCACAAACTGTTTTAGGTCAATTAAAATTTGTGTACCAAGGGGACGAAATTGATTTTGGAACCTTCCATAAATATAATATGATTGATATTATTAAAGAAAAAACAGGGGTTGATTTTTACCAAGAAATGACTTTGGAAGAAGTGCAAAAAATAGCTCACCAGCATAAAGTACCTTTAGAACCTTTCTTTCAAAAAGGTCATATTATCGCCGCTTTTTTTGAGAAATTTGTGGAACCAACTTTAATTCAACCAACTTTCATTTATCATTATCCTTTTGAAGTAAGTCCTTTGGCGCAAAATAATAAGCAAAACCCAAGTTTTACTGATCGTTTTGAATTGTTTATCGCAGGTAAAGAAATAGTAAACGCTTTTAGTGAGTTAAATGACCCAATAGAGCAAAAAAAACGTTTTGCACAACAGTTAATACAAAAAGATTTGGGCGATGATGAAGCTGGGGAAATGGATGTCGATTTCATTGAAGCTTTAGAATACGGTTTACCACCAACTGGTGGGATGGGGATGGGCATTGACCGTTTAGTCATGCTACTCACTGATACGCCTAATATTAGAGATGTTATTTTATTCCCTCACTTTAAACATAATAACCAAATACTATAATTGTTTATTCATCCAGTCCAACCATTTTATGGAAAAAAGGAAATTGTTAAATGAACCAAAAAAAATATATCACAACATTAAAGATTTATTTGTGTATTATTTAACCATTAGTAGCGATCAATCAAAAAACCAAAATTTGGAAAAGATTTTCTCGTTTTATGTTATTAAATTATCCGATAAAGTAACAAAAATGTTCACTCTTCATGAAATAGATCAAAATATCGATCTATTCCAGGAACAGTTAGAATTATGCCTTCAAACCGGAGATTTAGAATTTTTCTTACAAGAAAAAGAGATTAATATTATTCTTTTATTTTTAGAATCTTTTTATTTTGCTGCGGAAAAAATGATGACTTTAGAAAAAGAGAAGTATGCTTTATTTTTATTAGAAGCTGAGAAAAAAAATAAAAATCTTTTTGAAACTGAAGAACACAAGAGAAAATTGAAAAAAAATTTGAATTAATTTGAAAACCTTTTGGGATGGTTGGCGAAAGAAATAATATTAAAGATTTTAAAAATGAGGTTTTAAATTATGAGAGGTCTTTTTTATCTACAAAGTTTTTACAGCATCACTAAAAGCGTGAATTCTATTGAAAAATTAGTCCAAAAAGCTGTTCAAAATAATTATGATTTTGTGACTCTTAGTGATGATGAAAATTTATATGGTATGGTAGAATTTATCTCTGTTTGTGAAAAAAACCGTATTAAACCTGTTGTAGGGCTTAGAATTTTTGTTTCTTTGGAACGTCTTTTTAAAGGCCAAAAAATAGGTCTTTTGGTTTATGCTTCTAACGATATAGGTTTACGTCATTTGATTCAAATTTCTAATTTCATTCGTACTCGTGATAAAACTATTACTTTAGAAGAAATAAGCCATTTACAAGAAGGTCTTTTTTTTATTTTATCTAATATTGATTTTTTGCTGGCGGATTTATCCGCTCCTAATAAAATGCAACCTATTTTAGCCGCTTTTAAAACTCATTTAAAGTTGTTTTATGTGGGTTTTTCTTTGCAAAATATTCGTTTAGCCGCGATGGATGAACACTTTTTCTCTTTGGTGGAGAAATTAGAATTAACAGTGCTTCCGGTTCATAAAACTAATTATTTAGGACAAGAAGACCGAGAAAATTATGAATTATTGTTAAAATTATCTCATCCGGAGTCAGAAGCAAAAAATAATATTTCTGATTTAGACGCTTTTTCTTTTCATTTTTTAGATAAAAAAGAATTTAGTGCTCAATATGGTCCTTATTTTAATAAATATAAAAGTTTTTGTGTCGATTTGGGTACTTTAATTAAACCCATCCATTATGACAAGCTTTTTTCTCAAGAATTGCATTTGCCTCTTTTTGACAATAATAAGGGTCAAACTTCGTTTCAATATTTACGAGAAAAAACTTTTATGTCTTTAAATGCTAAACTTAAAAATCAACAAATAGATACTCAATTACATTCTGTAACTCAATACCAAAAACAATTAGAAAAAGAATTAAAAATTATTGCCGATTTGCGTTATGAAGATTATTTTTTAATTGTGGCTGATTTTTTGGAATATGCTCGGAAAAAAGATATTTTGGTCGGACCCGGAAGAGGCTCTTCTTCTGGTTCTTTAGTGTGCTTTTGTTTAGGAATTACGGAAGTAGATCCTTTAAAATATAATCTTCTTTTTGAGAGATTTTTAAATTATAAAAGAAAAACCTTGCCGGATATTGATCTAGATTTTCCGGATGAGAAAATTCATTTAGTAACTCAATATATCGCTGATAAGTACGGTTCCGAACATATCGCCAATATCATCACTTTTAACACTTTTACAGTCAAATCTTTAATAAGAGATTTAATACGTTTAAAAGACATTAATCCCTTTTTTAATAAATATTTGGATAAAAATAAAGAAAAAGTGTTGTTGAAAATGGAAGGAATTCCTAAACTAACAGGAATTCATCCAGCAGGTATCATATTAAGCAAAGATAAATTATTTGATTTTTACCCACTTCAGAAGAATTATCAAACTAATTCACCTATTAAGTATCAAATGCAGTTAGAAAGCAAACAATTAGCTAAAATTGGGTTATTGAAAATTGATTTATTAAGTTTAAAAAGTTTATCTTTAGTAGATAAAATTTTAAAACAAATTAACCAAAAAGAAAAGTTATTATGGCATGATATTCCTTTGGATAAAAAAGAAGTATATCATACTTTACAAACTGGTAATACGGATTATATTTTTCAATTGGAATCTTTTTCAGCTAAAATAGTTTTAAAAAAAATTAAACCTCAAACTTTTGAAGAATTAGTCGCTGTTTTATCTTTTAACCGCCCTGGCCCATTATCTTTTCTTGATTTATATTGCACTAACCGTAAAAACAACCAAACTCGTTTTATTCATCCTGATGTGGACCGTGTTTTGCAAAATACTTATGGAGTGATTTTATTTCAAGAACAAGTGATGGAAATATCAGTGAGGTTTGCGGGATATGATTTAGGACAAGCTGAAATTTTGATGAGAAAAATGATTCAAAATAAAAATGCTTCTTTGCACAATGATACTTTGAAAAAAGATTTTATCAAAAATAGTGTGAAAAATAAAAAACATTCGTCCGCTTTATCCGCACAAGTTTATGATTATATCGTTAAATTTTCTAATTATAGCTTTAATAAAAGTCATAGCGTGGCTTATTCTTTAATTAGTTATCGGATGTCTTATTTGAAAACTTATCATGTGACGTCTTTTTATATAGTGATGTTAAATGAATATATTAAAAACGCGCCGGAAACAGCTAAATTACTCAAAGAAAGTCAAGATAAAATTGTTTTTATTAAACCTAATATTTTAGCAAGTGAAAGTCATTATCAAAACATTAATCAACAAATTGTAATGCCGTTGACTATTATTTATGGTATTAGTGAGGAAATTAGTCGTTTTATCGTTCAAGAAAGAAAAAAACAAAGTTTTAAGGATTTTTTTGATTTTAAAGTACGGTTGAAAAAAGTTTTAAATGATGAATTATTAAAAAATTTAATTTTTTCAGGTGTTTTGGATGTGTTTGGTTTAAATAGAAAAACTTTAATGAAAAGATCTAAATTTGAACTTTTAGCTCATGAAATATATTTGCCTGGTTTTAGTAAAAAAACAGATGCTGAATATACGCCGGGAGAATTGAAAAAAGAAACTATCAAAGTTTTCGGTTTTGATGTAGACGCGATTATCGAACGTACGCCTCAAAAGAAAAAAATATTAAATAATGGAAATGGAATGGAAAAAATATGATGACTTTAATGGAAAAAATATCCTTTAATTTTCGCAAATATTTTGTTAATAAATCTTGGAGAATGAATAAATATTTTCGTTTAATGATGGTTTTAATGAGTTTTATTATTATATCTTTAATTATTGTCACTAAATTGGATAGAGCTGTTTATCGAAAGAACGAAATCAATTTTGATAATTTTTATCAAGTTTATGAAGTTAAAAAGGTTCAAAATGAAGATCGTACTGGTTTAGAAGAAACTACTATTAATTTAAAAGCGATGTTTATTGGAATAATTGTTTTTGTTTGTTATTTCGGTTTAAAAAAAGGCGCTTTTGGGGTTACTTTAGGAACCTTTTTAGGAGCTATTTTAGGAGTTTGGTTAGCTTTATTATTTCCTTCCTTTTTTTATTTTTTTGAATTAGTATGGAAATGGATGTTAAGGCTTTAATAACGGATGTAAAGACCTGCTTAATAGGTCTTTTTTTATATCTAGAAGGATTTACTTGGTAAAGAAATGTGGATAAAACTGTGGTTTATGTTATATTATAGTTAGTTGGAAAATAATTGGTGATCGTTCTTAGTTGATTCTTGATTTGTAAATTCTATGAAGGATGAGAAAATTTTGTCTTTTTTAGAAATAAAAAGTACAAAATCATTGAAAATTAGCTTTTACTAATTATTTAAATTCGGGAAATAGCGAGAATTATTGATTGTGAAATTAAAATTATTAACCCCTTTAAACACTCAAAAACTCTATATTATATCTGTTAGTGGTGGAGTTGATTCTATGGCGTTATTAGATTATTTATTTCATCGAAAAATACCTTTAATTGTGGTTCATTTTAATCATTTAATGAGAGAAGAAGCCATTTTAGATAAAGAGTTGGTCTTTAATTATTGTCAAACTAAAAACATCCCTTTTCATTATTTTGAATTAGATTTACCTAAAAAAGATTTTCAGAATCAAGCGAGTTTATTCAGAAAAAAAAGGTTAAAAGAAATAGCGGTTAAATATGAAACTCGTTATTGTTTAACCGCTCATCATTTAGATGATTTAGCGGAAACTATTTTTTTAAAAATGATAAGAGGTAGTTCCTTATTAGGTTATAGCGGGGTTCAACCGTCTTATCGAGAAGATGATATCTTTTTTTTAAAGCCTTTCTTATATTTGCCTAAAGAAGAACTTATTCGTTACGCTGTTGAGAAAAAAATACCTTTTTTAGAAGATCGTACTAATGGTTTAAACATTTATACTCGTAATAAAATTAGAAACCAAATTATCCCTCTTTTAAAAGAAGAACGTCATTTTTTGAAGAATATGGAGAAGTTTCATCAGCAAACAACTGAAGCGCATGATTTCATTCGCTCTCAAAGCCGACTTTTTTTAAGTCAACAAACTTTATCAGAGGTGTGGGATTTAGAAGCTTTTTTATTATTGCATATTGCTGTGCAAAAAGATATTCTTTTGACCTCTTTAGAAGATAAAAAGATTAGTAAAAATTTTACTTTAATAAATAACATCATTAAAGGTTTACAAAACCGTTATAAACCTAACGCAGAATGGGATTTAAACAATGAGTGGTTCTTGATAAAACAATACGATCAATTATTATGGCAAAAAAAGATTCTTTTAGTTCAAGAAAACTTAGTAAAACCTTTATTATACGGTTGTGTAGAACCAAAATTATTATCTTTTTGCCAAGAACAAAAGATTCTTTTTTATGACGAAGGCAAGATAAAATTTCCTCTGGTTTTAAAACAAAAAAGAGATGGAGATATGGTGAAATTCCCTTTTGGGACGCAAAAATTAAAAAAATTCCTGATTAATAAAAAAATACCTTTATCAAAGAGAAAAAAGTTATGGTTAGTGGTCGACCAGAATAACACTGTCCTTTGGATTCCTCATTTATATATTAATCAAACCTTAGGCAAAACAAAAACTTTTAATTTAGGGATAAATTCTGTATAATTGATATGAATAAAAAAACATTTATGAAAGTTTATTTTTATTGTTAAACAAGATTTAACAAAGGAAAAAGAAATAAATAAAGGAAATGGAGTTTGGAGTTTATGAAGTTATGGGATCCGGATTTATCGGGTTATTTAGCTACTTTTGGTAGTTTTCTAACCGGTCTTTTTACTGGTTTTGTGGTTGCTTTGTTATTGTATATTTTTGTTAGTATTAAGAATTTTAATAAAAGATCTAAAATTCATAAAAGTAAATACGAAATAACTGATGAGGAAATCAATCAATTAATCAAAGATACGCAAGAAGAATTCAAAAACAATATGAATGAAAAAAAAAGATGAATTTATGATGATTTTATATCAAAGCGTGCGTAAATTGATTTTTGAGACTTCGCATAAATTTTATCCTGATTCGCCTTTCCCTTATTTAGAAATCACTTTGGATGAATCTTTAACTTTCATGAAATACTTGCAACAAAGGATTGATGAATTGTTTGAAAACAAGATGGTCCGTATGTTTAAAAAAATGACTTTAAGGCGCATTTTTACTTTAAAAAAAAAATTAGTGGATAAAAAATATATTGATAAATATAAAAAAACCAATAAAGCGATTAGTTTTGTTACTGGGACTTTGAATTTGATCAATCCTTTCCATTGGGCTAAAAAACTTTTTTTCAATAGATTTTATAAAAGTATGTTTGAAAAAATAGGTTGTGCTATTTTAGTGATTGTAGGAGAAGAAGTGTATAAAGTTTATAGTAAAACTATTTTTACCTCTGAACAAGATTTAGAAGATTATTTGAAAGAATTGCAAGAAGTAGTAAAACATCAAGAAAAAGAAGAAAAAAAATAAAATCTTTTTTATTGCGCGGAAATAAACAAAGATAAAGAGTGGTTATAAAATAATGGTCGTTATTAAATGGTTTCCAGGACATATGAAAAAAACTTTAACAGAAATTAAAATGAATATCAAATTTGTGGATTTCATTTTAATTGTGTTAGATGCTCGAATTCCTGTTTCTAGTATGAATTTGGACTTACTAAAAGCTCTTAATAATAAACCTGTTTTAATTTTATTTAATAAAACCTTTTTAGCGGATGTTGATAAAAACCATCTTTTTGTGGATTTTTTTAAACAAAAAAAATTATTTACTTTAAATATTGATGCAAAAACTAATTTGAATATTAATAAAATTTATCCTTTGATGCAGTCTATTTTAAAAATTAAAAAATTTCCGGTTCATAAAAAAATTTTAAAATTGATGATTGTGGGAGTGCCTAATGTAGGTAAATCGACTTTAATTAATGCTTTATCACAGAGAAAAGCGTTTAAAACGGCGAATACTCCTGGAGTTACTAAAAGACTGCAATGGATTACTTTAAATAATAATATGAAATTATTAGATACTCCTGGAGTTTTGTATCATAATTTTACTGATCCACAAATAGGTTATTCATTAGCTATTTCTGGTTGTATTAAACCCACTTTATTGCCTAAAGAGGTTTTAGTGGAAAATTTATTAACTTACTTGAAAAAACACTATAAAAACCGTTTAAAAAGAATGTTTAAACTAGATGATAAAGAATTAGAAGAAGAAAACTTATTGCCTCTTATTGCCCAAAAAGCTAATTTTTTATTAAAAAATAATGTTTTAGATGAGAATAAATTGTTAGAAATGATTGTGCATAAAATAGGTAATAATAAAAAAGAAAAATTTAATTTTGATCTTGATTTAATTAGTATGTTAAAATTTTAAAATTATAGAAAGAGCATTAGGACAAATGAAAACGCAAGTGATTATTGTTGAATCGCCTTCTAAAGCTAAAACTCTTAATAGTTATTTTGATAATAAAATTTTAATTCTCTCTTCTAAAGGTCATATTAGAGATTTATCTTTAAAAGGTAAAAACCGTTTAGGGATTTATATTGAAAAAGATTTTTTACCTGATTATAAGATTATTCCGAAACAAGAAAAACTAGTTAAAGATTTAATCCGTTTAACCAAAGGCAAAGAAGTCTTGTTAGCGACTGATCCAGATCGTGAAGGAGAAGCTATTGCTTGGCATTTAACGCAAGTTTTGAATTTAAAAATGACTGATAAAAACCGTATCTTTTTTACGGAAATAACGAAAGATGTGGTTTTGGATGCTTTTAACAAGCCTTCTGTGATTAATCAATCCTTAGTTGATTCTCAAGAAACACGTAGAATGTTAGACCGTATAATGGGCTTTAAACTGTCTCGTTTAGTGAAAAGAATTAAATCCCGATCAGCTGGTAGAGTTCAATCAGTGGCTTTAAAATTAATCGCTGAATTAGAACAAGAAAGAGAAAAATTTATTCCTGAAGAATATAATTTAATTAAAGCTCTTTTTGAGACTTTTGAAGCCTCTTTAGTGGTCAAACCGAAAGATAAAAAAATTAAAAGCGAAGAAGCGGCTCAAATAGTAGAACAAATAAAAGATCAACCTTTTCTTTTAAAAGAAATAGTGGTTACAAAAGTGGTTAATAAACCACCAAAACCTTTTATTACTGCTTCCTTACAACAAGAAGCTTTTAGACATTTATCGATGAACGCGAAACAAACGATGAGTAATGCGCAAAAACTGTATGAAGGAATTGAAATAGAAGGAAAACCGGTAGGTTTGATTACTTATATGAGAACTGATTCTTATCGTTTATCTATGTCTTTCATGGAAGAAACTAAAATTTTTATTAAAGAAAAATATGGCCCAGAATATTTGGGAACTTATCAAAAATCTAGCCAAGATAATATTCAAGATGCGCATGAAGCTATTAGAATCACGGATATTAAAAAAAATCCGGAAAGTTTAACTAAATATTTAAATAAGTATCAATTATCTTTATATAAAATGATTTATGAACGGACTTTGACTAGTTTGATGGCTAACGCTGTTTTCAATAAAACACAATTATTGTTTCATGTCAAAGATTATGTGTTTAAAACCGAAGGTTTAACGGTCTTATTTGCTGGTTGTTATCAAGGGCTAGATACTAATACTTTTAAAAATGATTTTTTACCAGATTTAGAGGTTAACAAAACTTATTTACCGCAAGAAATAACGACTCTGCAAAAATTTACTACTCCGCCTGCTCGTTTTAATGAAGCTTCTTTGATTAAAACTTTAGAACAATTAAAAATTGGTCGTCCTTCGACTTATTCTACCATCATTGAAACTTTAAAAAAAAGGTTTTATGTGACAGTAGAAGAAAAAAGATTTTTTTGTACGGAACAAGGTTTTTTAACTAAAAACCTTTTAGACCAATATTTCAATTCTTTAATTAACATCGAATATACAGCTCAAATGGAAGAAAATTTAGATAAAATCGCTTCCGGCCAATTAGATAAAACCACTTTTTTAAAAAAATTTTATCACTTGTTTCAAGAAATATATGCCATAGCGGACCAAAAAAATTGTTGCTAGCAAACCAGTTTTAACAGGAGAAAAATGTAGTGTTTGTGGCGAATTATTGGTTAAAAGAAGAGGTCGATATGGGGAGTTTTTGGGTTGCAGCAATTTTCCTAAATGTAAAAAAATTGTTTCTTTAAAAGATATGGAAACTCAAAAATAGAAAAAGAATAACTCTTTTTCTAAAAAGTTTTTATTCAAAACAGATTGATATTTTTATATAATATTAGTTATACAAGAATATTTATTATTTATTCGTCATGCATGTAAAAAATTAGATTAATTTGTTCTTATTTATCTTCTTCTTTATAGCTTGTTTTAAAGAAAATGATCTATTAAAGGGCCAAATTATTAAAAAAAGGTGTTGGTAAAATATGTGGAATTTTTTAAAAAAATATTTACTAAAAAACGGTTAAAAAAGACATTTTAGGAGTTAAAAAATTAGGTAATAATTTATCCCAATGGGCCCAAGAAGTGCAAAAAAAGAGCTCTTTTCATCCTTCTTTTTTAGAAGATTTAGAGATTTTATTAGTTAAAGCTGATGTAGGGATCAAAACAGCGACACATTTAATAGCTAATATTAAAAATCGTTTAGAACACAAACCTCTTCAAGAATCTTCCGCTTTTATCGCGTTAACGATGGAGGAAATTGTGGGTTTATATGAAAAAGAATCTTATGATAATGCTGAAAAAGCTTTATCTTATGAAAAGACTGATAAAACCAATAATGCTTTAAATAAGCAAGAAAAGGTCGCAACAACGACTAAAACTATTAATGTCGATAAACCGCAAATTTATCTCTTTATGGGTGTTAATGGTGTAGGTAAAACGACCACTATTGGTAAGTTAGCCAGCAAATTAACCACCGAAGGGCAAAAAGTGCTTTTAGTGGCTGGTGATACTTTTAGAACTGGAGCAGTCGAACAATTAAAAATTTGGGGCGAAAGAACGAAAAGTGAAGTCTTTTTCAAAGAAGGAAATATCAGCCCTTCAGCGGTTATTTTTGACGCTTTGGTTTATGCGGAAAAAAATGCTTTTGATGTGGTTTTATGTGATACTTCAGGCCGTTTACAAAATAAAGTTAACTTAATGAAAGAGCTAGAAAAAATCAAAAAAGTGATTCAAAAAAAATTCCCTCAAGGTCCGCATGAATCTTTTTTAGTGCTGGACTCTATGACAGGTCAAAATGGCCTGAATCAAATTGATTTATTTAACCAAAGTATTTCTTTAAGTGGTGTTATTTTGACTAAAATGGATGGAGCGGCTAATGGTGGTTTAATTTTAGCTATTAAACATCTTTACAATCTAGAAACTAAATATCTCGGTATGGGCGAAAATCCTAATGATTTATTCGCTTTTGATATTAGAACTTTCATTCACAACTTATTTATCAAAGACTAAGTCGCTTCCGACGAATATTTATGACAAAAAAATTAACAATTGTTTGATATTTCTCAAAAATAATTTAAAAAGTATGACAAAAACACTACAATTAACATATAAAAAATTAACCAAAGACGCTCCGAAAATGAAAGGACATTCAAAAGATGAGTATTTTAAGCAGAAGTTTTCAAAAAATTATGGATACCATGAAAGGTAAAAAACATATTCAAGAAAAAGATCTTGAATTGATGATGAAAGACATACGTTTATCTTTTTTAGAAGCGGATGTTAATTATGATGTTATTACTCATTTTAACCATTTAATCAAAGAAAAAGCGGTTGGTAAAGAAGTCTTAAAAGGGCTTGAGCCGCAACAACAAGTGGTAAAAATTATTAACGATGTTTTAACGACTGTTTTAGGTTCTAAAAATATACCTTTACAACTTAATAATCCTTATGATGTGGTTTTATTAGTAGGGCTTCAAGGGAGTGGTAAAACCACTACCGCTGGTAAATTAGCTTATTTTGTGAAAAAAAAATTAAACAAAAAAGTTTTATTAATTGCTGCTGATACATATCGTCCTGGAGCAGTAAAACAATTAGTGAGTATTGGGGAGAAAATTAACATTGATGTTTTCTTTCAACAAAACAAAAATACTATGAATATTATTGATAATGGTTTAAAATATGCTCTTCATAATGGTTTTGAAACAGTTATTATCGATACTACTGGTCGTTCCGCTTTAGACCAAGATATGTTGGATGAAATTAAAACTATTAAAGAAAAAGTAAAACCAAGTGAAACTTTAATTGTGGCTGATTCTCTGTTAGGTCAAAAAGCTTCTGTTGTGGCGAAAGGCTTTCATGAAGCTTTTCATGCAACCGGGGTTATTATGACTAAAATGGATGCTGATATTAAAGGCGGATCGGTTTTATCTATCAAATATGTAACTAATTTACCGATTAAATTCATGTCTTCTTCTGAAAAACATGATGATGATAATTTTGAAATTTTTTATCCGGATAGAATGTCTTCACGTCTTTTAGGAATGGGAGATATGTTAACTTTAATCGAACAAGTAGAAGATAAAGTTAATTCCGAACAAGATAAAAAACTGGTGGACCGTTTATTGCAAGACGATTATAATTATCACGACTTACAAAAACAATTCAAACTTTTAAAAAAAATTGGTTCTATGAAAAAGATTTTAAATTTTATTCCTGGAATAGGTTCTAAAATAAGAAATATGCCAATGTTAGATAAAGATATTATTACCCAATTTGAAACTATTATTCAAAGCATGACTAAAGAAGAGCGCTTACAACCACAATTAATACAATCTAATAATCGTCGTCGTTGTCGTATCGCGAAAGGTTCCGGCAATAAATTAAAAGATGTTAATTTATTAATTGATTTTATTGAAAAACAAAAACAAATTTCTAAAAAAATGGGTAATATGGAACTTGATAATTTAAGCGCTTTAGATAACCCTGAAGAATTATTAAAACAATTTATGGATCAAAATTAAAAAAAATTTTTTACTTTTTTAAAGAAGCTAAGATAACAACGGAGAATTATAGAAGCAATGCAACATTTAATTTTGGTAGACGGAAATTCTTTAATGTTTAGAGCTTATTACGCTACCGCTTATAGTCAACAAACACCTACTTTAAACTCTCAAGGAAAAAATGTAAACGCTTTGATGGTTTTTATTAATATGTTTGAAAAAATTTTAGAAAAAACTCATCATCATATTTGTGTGGCTTTTGATTCTCCTGACAAAACGCAAAGACATGGAATTTATGGAGATTATAAAAAAGGTCGTCCGATCACTCCCCAAGATTTAATTGACCAAATAGATTTAATTAAAGAATATTTAACTCTTTCAGGTGTTAAACATCATGCTCAACCAACTTATGAAGCTGACGATATTATCGCTACTTTAGCCAAACAAGCGAGCGATAAAAACATTGCTACCACTATTTATTCTAGCGATAAAGATTTTTTACAATTAATTGATGAAAATATAACTGTGATTTTAATTAAACAAGGTTTGAAAAAAGTAGTTTCTTATGATATCCCGAAATTATGGGAAGAATATCAGTTAAAACCCGCTCAAATAGTGGATTTTAAAAGTTTAGTGGGAGATTCTTCAGATAACATTAAAGGAGTGCCTTCTGTAGGTCCTAAAATGGCTATTAAATTATTAAACCAATTTGGTAATTTAGAAAATATTTATCTTAATTTAGAACAACTAGCACCTAAACTAAAAGATAATTTAAAAAACTTTCAAGAAAAAGTTTTTTTGAATCGTTTTTTAATTACAGTCAACACTTTAGTGCCTTTAACTTTTGATTTAAAAGAAACAGAATTAACTACTTCTAAAAACGCTTTATTAATTGCTTTTTTACAAAAACATGAATTAAAAAAAACTTATGTTACAAAAAATTAAAAACGAATTTTAAAGACATTAAAAAAAGTAACCGTTTTAAAGGTCGTTTTTTTATTTATGGTGATGTGAATTTTTTTTCTTTTTAATTTTGGCTGTTATGCCGTAAGCGGAAGCTCCGGAAACAGCAACTACCATAGTTAAAACCCAGAACCATATTTCGGTTAACCAATTAGAATCAGAAATGTTTTCTTGTGGAGAATTATAAACAGTTTTATAAGTTAAATTAACTGAAGATCCGGGATTATAATTATTGCTATCCGGTTTAGTTTTTACAACTGCTTTAGTGGTGTAATTCTTAGGATCTAAAACTACTTCTACATCTTCTTTAAACACGTTATTATATTTTTGTGTTATTTGGTTTAAAACTTCCTCTTTTGTGGGTTTTTGCGGATCCGAACAAACTACATTACCTATTTCGCCGGAAGTTATGATGGTGGATAATTCTGGTAGTTTAGTAACAGTTTTATAAGTTAAATCCACTTCAGAACCGGGATTATAACTCACACTATCGGCGTTAGCCTTTGCTACTGCGTTAGTGGTGGGGTTCTGAGGGTCTACAACTACATTTACTTCATCTGGGATGAAGGTATTGTATTTTTGAGTTATTCGGTTTGAAATTTCTTCTTTTGTGGGCACTTTAGGATCAGAACAAACTACATTACCTATATTGCCGGAAGTGATGACTTGAGAAAGATCTACCGGTTCAAAACCAGTGGAATAATTTAGGTCAGCTTGTCCTTTGTAGGGATTATTTTGAGGATCCGGATTAGACGGAAAAAGAGAAGCTTGTTTGTAAGGCCATAAAGCATCAAATACGACTTTAATGTGAATATCATCAATTGGATTATTGGGGTTGTTGGCGTGAACTGCTTTTAAAATTTCGTTTCTTGTGGGTTGTTTAGGGTCAGCACATTGAATAGAACCTAACTTTGTATTAATAATTACATCCTTCAAGTCTTTTTGGTCGCTGTAATCAGCATTTAATAAGTGTGTTCTTTCTGTGTTTAAAAATAAAAAAATAAAATTAAAAATAATCTTCTTGTGTATTTTATTATTGAGTTATGTTTCAAACTTTTTTTATATACCATAGAATATTTTTGTCTCCTTATTTTTGTGCCTTAAAAGAGGCCACATTCATAATTATACAACAAAAGCTTTTAAAAGACAAATGAGAGATTTTTAAGGCTAAAAAAGAGCGTTTTTAGCGTCTTGTGAATAAAGCTAATTATTTGATTGATCGGCTTTAAAAGAGGTTTCTTTTGTTGGTTATCTTTTGGTTACAAACGCTATCATTTGATATATAATTAACTTAATTTAAATCTTTTTAATGGTAACTTATGAATAGCATTTTTTTCTGGTGGTTTTTTATTTATTAAAATATTATTTTTAATTTCATTTACTTCAATTTTAAAATATCATTTTATTTTAACAAAAAAATATAAAAATTAGTAGATTCAATAATGGTAAAAAAAGAAAAATAAACGTCCTCACGGTCGATCTCCTCTATAATGGCACCGATTGAAAATAACTAACCTTTCCAAAAAAATAGTTTTTTTTGGAAAGGTTAGTTATTAATTAATTCAATAATAATATAAAAAAATTATTTGTCAACCTTTTTTAAAATATTGACTAAAAATATGTTCTAATTATATTAGAGAAAATATTTTTGCCTTTTGTGTAACCATATAGATATCTCATTTTTATAAATTTTTTATCATTTAAGCAAAAGAGTAAATCAATAAAATTCTTAAAATAATAAAAATGAGGTTTAACGTCCGTTTAAAAATACCCTTTTAAGATGCCTTTTTGGTATCAAATATTAACGAAAAATAAATTTATGATTAAAAAAAAATAAATAAGCTTTTAAAAAAAGATTGTTTAAAATTGAAAAATTGGCTATTATTTTGGGCGGAAAATGCTCGACATCCCAGTGTTTAAGAGGAGTTTTTTTTATTTTTATAATAAAACTGATTCCTAAGTATTTGATTTAAAACTTTTCCCAAATCGTCTTCTCCAAAAACTTAGAAAAACCTCTTTTTTCACTTTAAAAGTTTTAGGAGAAAAATAATTTAAATATTTCATACTTCTTTTGTGGTTGTAATAATAAATATATTGAGTAATCATTTTTTAGTGTTTGTGTTTTCTAAATCTCTTAAATAAAGTTGTTCGCCTTTAAAATTAGACCAAAAAGACTCTATGCAACTGTTGTGAGCAGAAAAACCTGCATCAGAGAAACTTTGGAGATAACCTTTTTGTTTTAATAAATTTTGAAAAACTTTCTCGGTATATTGAGGTCCTTGGTTGGAATGGAAAATACAAGGTTTTTGAAAAGGTTTTAATTGGTTTAAAGTATCAACCACTTTGGTTCCATATTTTCAAAAAAACGGTATTCTCTGATGGTGTTGCCTTCTTTATCAGAATATTCTAAATAAGGGGTAAGGTTGATTTTGTCCTTTAAAATAGAATCTTTTTGCTTATCATCTTGGAAGATGTTATTGTTGTTTATCGGTTGGGAAGTGTTTTCTGGAACAGAAATGAGGATAGGAGTTGTCTTCTGAAAGTTTTTAAACCACTTATAAACGCTAAAAAAAGAAAAAACATATAAAAAAATGATCACTATTACGATAATAGCAGTTATTTTGATGTTTTTAGGCTTTTTTATATTAACTCATAAATTGTTTTTCTTCATAATTTTTTTCACTTTATATCCAATATAACTCCATTATAAGTTTTTTTGATAAGATAAAAGGCTTTTTTACTAAAAATCTAAAAAGAAAAGTTTAAAACAAAAAGAAATACCTTCGGTCCAACTTTTCAATCTTATTTAGATAAAATCCTCAATAAACCGTTTATAGGGTAAAAATTGTTATAAAACAAAAGATAATAAAGTAATTTTTTTATTTCTATAAGTCAAATGTTAATATATAATATTAACGGATAGTTAAATTTTAAATATTTGTAAAAATTATTATAATTTTATAAACTTTCCAACCTAAACATAAATTAAAAATTAAACTTAAAAACTTAAAATTAAACTTAAAAACTTAAAATTAAACTTTAAAAACATTAAAAAAATAAATTATCCCAAAAAAGAGGAGTTTTAACAAAAAAATTGACAAACAAATTCAATTCTAAAAAATTAATCATTAGGTCGCTTTCGATAATGGCCATTTTAATGGTTGTTTTTTCAGTCATTTATATCAGCGCTTTCGCTGCAGAAGAAAATATATTAGAATCAGAAGAACCCATCTCAGAAGAAATATTTTCAGCAGAAACACCTTTAAACATTGAATCAGAAGAAAAGATAGCAGAAAATTCTGATTTAACAACTCCAAAAGATTACCAAATCGCTCCAGAAAGTAAGAGTAAAACAGGCTCTAGCGCAGACTTATTGGATAAATTACAAAATTCACCAATATTTCATAAAATACAAGATAAAACAATTGCTTTAGGCCAAAATTTCTTAGATGAAATGCAAAAAAAAATATTAAATCCATCAAAACCAGATAAAAATAATGTAGTCGAAGGTAAAAAAGCTCCTTCGCGCAAAACACCTACTTCCAATAAAGTCAATCGATTATTTCAGACTATATATAGAAAAACGAATTGATTTTTCAAAAATGGAAAATAAGTTTTGGATTGGATCGCCTTATCTAGGACAATCATAAACAAATTAAAATTTTTTAATTTGTTTATTTTTTATATATTCGCATCATAGAAAAGAAGTCTGGGCGGAAAAACAAAAAATATTTCGCCCTTTTGCCTTATTTATAGGACTTTCGTCCTTTACAATAATGTTGTTTTATGGTATAATGTTTTTTTACAATCCTAATTTAGAATTAAGATTAAAAAAGATAAATTAATTTTGAAAAGAATTTTATTTAAAATATAAATAAATGTTTTTTTAATTCTAAAGAATGGTTTATAATAAGGATAAGTTATTTTTGTTTGATAAAAAAATTATTTTCATTTTCAAGAATAAAAATAAAAAAACACACATATGTAAAAAAGGGAAGGCATACAATTAAAATGTTACCAGGAACACATTTATGGTTCCTTGCTTTGGTTGTTCTGCTCTTAATCTTATTAACTGCGGGAGTTTATTATTATTTTTTTCATTATCGGTTTAAAATTCAAAAAATGCTTCAAAACGCCAATAAAAAAATCAAAGATAAAATAATAAATTCTCAAATATTAGCGCAAGATCTCTTATCAGAAGCTAAAAAAGAAATTTATTTATTAAAAAAAGAAACAGAATATGATTTAAACCAAAGAAGAAAAATAATCGTTAATTTAGAGGAAAAAATAATTTATAAAGAAGACTTGTTGGCTTCTCGAACTAAATATTTAAATGAGAAAGAGGAATTATTGTTTTTTAAAGAACAAAACATCAATAAACAAAAAAAAGAAATGGAACACCTTCAAAGCAAGAACCAACAAATTATTAACCAACAACAATTAAAATTAGAAGAAATAGCTTCTTTAACTCAAGTTAAAGCTAAAGAAATTTTAATGGAAGAGGCAAGAACATTAGTTGCGCAAGATATGATGTTTTTAATCAAAGAAAAAGAAGAAGAGTTGAAATTTAAAGTTAAAAAACAAGCCACTAATTTATTAGTTTCCACAATGCAAACTTTATCTCGAGATATTTCTTCGGAACATAACGTAGATATCATTTATTTTGAAAATAATGATTTAAAAGGTCGTATTATAGGTAAAGACGGTAGAAACATTAAATCTTTTGAAATTATTACAGGAGTTGATCTAATTATAGATGATGTTCCTAATACAGTTATTTTAAGTTCTTTTGATTCTATTAGAAGAGAAATAGCGAGAAGAACTTTAGAAAGTTTAATCGTAGATGGTAGAATCACTCCAGCGAGTATTGAAAAAACTTTTAATAAAATGAATTTTGAAGTAGATAATTTTATACAAGAAATAGGTGAAGAAGCTGTTTTAGAAACTAAAATAGGTTTTATTCATAATGATTTAGTCCAATTGTTGGGTAAATTAAATTTTAGAACTAGTTATGGGCAAAATGTTTTAAGACATTCTGTGGAAGTAGCTTTTATAGCTGGTAAATTAGCCGCCGAAATAGGCGAAAACCAAAATATTGCCAGAAGAGCCGGTCTTTTGCATGATATAGGAAAATCCCTAGATTACGAAATAGAAGGCAGTCATGTTAAAATTGGTGTAGATTTAGCAACTAAATTTCAAGAGCCTAAAGAAGTAATAGATGCTATAGCATCTCATCATGAAGACGAAGAACCAAAAACTGTTATAGCTGTTTTAGTGGCTATTGCTGATGCAATTAGTTCTTCTCGCCCTGGAGCACGTAGAGAATCAATCGAAAATTATATTCAAAGGATAACTCAATTAGAAGAAATAGCCGATAACATTAAAGGAGTTGAGAAATCTTACGCTATTAGATCAGGTAGAGAAATAAGAGTAATTGTTAAACCAGAAGATATTGATGATTTAGCAACTTTTTTGATAGCCGAACAAATTAAAAACCAAATTAAAAAAAACATCAATTACAATGGAAGTATTAAAATAACAGTTATCAGAGAATTTAGAGTGACCGAAGTTTTTGACGTTAATAGTTAAAAAAAGTTATTTTAAATGATTATTTGGTTAATTTTATTAATTCAACAAATGAGGAAAAATAAAACAAAGGAGCAAACGATGAACATTCTTTTTGTCGGAGACATTTGTGGAAAATCAGGTGTTGATTATTTAATGGAAAAAATCAATCTCTTAAAAAAAAAATATAATGCCGAAATGGTCATTGTTAACGCTGAAAACGTAGCCGACGGACAAGGTTTAAATTATGAAAATTACCAAAATTTAACTCTTTCTGGAGTTAATTTAATGACTATGGGAAATCATACTTGGAAGCACAATTCTTTAGAAAATTTTATTGACCATTCTAACGTTATTCGTCCGGTTAATGATGAAAGCAAGAAAGTGGGAAGTGGTTATAAAATCGTTACATATCAAAATAAAAAGATATTGATAATGAACGCTTTAGGAAGAGTTTTTATGAATAACGACTCTTTATCTTCCCCTTTTACAGAAGTAGATAAAATTTTACACGAATATCGCGACCTATATGATTATTCTTTATTGGATTTTCACGCTCAAGCTACTAGTGAGAAAATCGCTTTAGCTCATTATTTTGACGGAAGAATCGATGCTATAGTTGGAACTCATACTCACGTCCAAACGAACGATGATCGTATTTTGCCCAAAAAAACGCTTTATATATCTGATGTAGGCATGACAGGTCCTTTAGATGGCGTCATCGGTCAAGATAAAAACATTATTATTAATAATTTTTTAAATACTAAAAACAAAATGAAACAAAAAAACGCTGAAGGAAAAAGACAATTAAATGGAGTTTTATTGACCTTTGGCAAAGAGAGGAAAATTACTAAAATTAAATATAGCGAATAAAAAAATTATCGTCTATTTAAACTCCAATCTAAAAGAAATCGGAAAAGAATGTGAAAAAAATTATAGTTATTGCGGGTCCGACCACATCAGGAAAGACCGCTCTTTCAATCAAATTAGCTCAACATTTTCAAGGCGAAATAATTAACGCTGATTCAGTACAAATTTATCAAAAATTTGATATTGGTTCAGCTAAAGTCACGTTAGAAGAACAAAATAACATTAAACATCATTTGTTAAACGTTATTTCGCCTAAAGATTGTTATAATATTTATGACTTTCAAAAAGATGTCAGAAAAATTATTCCTCAAATTGATGTTCCTTTTTTAGTGGGAGGAAGTGGTTTATATATTAAAGCCGCTCTTTTTGATTATGAATTTGAAGGAAAAGTTTTACCTAAAAATTATTTAGACGAAAAGTTTGATATTAAACAACTACTTCAAGCAGTGAAAGAAAAAGACCCTCATTTGGTTTTAGATGAGAATAATCCTCACCGCATTATCAGTGCTTATCAACATTTAAACCAAAGCAAATTAAGATCTGACAAACAAGGCAAAAACACGCCTCTTTTTGATTTTTTAGTGATTTATTTAGATATCAAGCGCAAGATTTTAAAACAAAGAATCGTTTTAAGGTTAGAACAGATGTTAGAAAAAGGTTTTATCGAAGAAGTCAAAATTTTAATCAAAGATTATCCTCAAACTCATTTCAATATTATTGGATATCGGGAAATAAAATTGTTTTTAGAAGAACAAATCACTTTAGAAGAAGCTAAACGATTAATTATTTCTAAAACTTTTAAATACGCTAAAAGACAAAAAACATGGTTTAAGCACCAAATAAAACCTTTATTTGTGATAGATGCTTTATCAGATGATTTAGAAAACCAAGCCATTAATATAATTGAAAAATTTTTAAAAAAGGAATCCAACTAAAATGATTAGTACAAACGATTTTAAAACAGGTCAAACCATTAAATTAAACAATCATATTTACCAAGTTATTGAGTTTTTACATGTTAAACCAGGCAAAGGGGCAGCTTTTGTACGTAGTAAACTCAAAAACTTGAGAACAGGCGGAATTATCGAACATACTTTTAATTCTGGTATCAAAGTGGAAACAGCGTTAATTGACAAAAGAAAATTAAAATTTTCTTATATTTATTATGAAAAATACGTTTTTATTGATGAGACTACTTATGAACAAATTGAAATACCGCAAAAAATCCTAAAAGGTGCAGTTAAATATTTAGCTGAAGAAATGGTGGTGGAAGTGGTTTTTTGCGATGAGAAAGAAATTTTAGGCGTTTCTTTGCCAGACAAAATATCTTTAAAAGTGGTACAAACGGATCCTGGAGCGGTTGGCGATACTAAAAAAACCACCACTTATAAAGATGCTGTTTTAGAAACAGGTTTAAAGGTTAAAGTACCTATTTTTATTGCTCAAGATGAAACAATTATTGTGAATACAGAAACAGGACAATACGTTTCTCGAGACACGAGTAAATAATGTTAGAATAAATTTTGAAATAAAAAAAGAAAGATATCTAAATGTCATATTGGGGTGAATATTTCCACAATTCATCAACTCAAAGAAAGATAATCAAAAAACGCGGAGAATGTTATAATATGTTAAGTTTTAGATTAGCTATTGATGGGCCAGCTGGTTCAGGCAAAAGTACTATCAGTCAATTATTATCGGATAAATTTGGATGGTTTTATTTAAATACAGGTGTTTTATTCCGTATTTTGACTTATTATGTTTTAAAGAATAAAGTACCTTATAAAACGCCAGAAGACCAAAAAATCTTAGCCAAAAGGTTAGAAGAAACTCATATTAAATTAGCCGACAATATCTTTTATTTGAATAATGAAGATTTAACTTTTCGTTTAAAAGATAAAGAAATAGAAAAAGAAATCTCTTTTATTTCTTCTTTAGCTGTAGTGAGAAATAAAATTTTTAATTTACAACAAAAATTAATCCAACAACACCCTTTTATTATTATGGACGGAAGAGACATAGGAACCGTTGTGATGCCCGAAGCTAATTTAAAAATTTTTTTAACAGCTTCTGCGCAAAAGAGAGCTCTTAGAAAACAAAAAGAATTATTCGCTAAAAAACAAAAAAATATTTCTTTAGAAAGTATTGCGGAAAGTATTGAAGCGAGAGATAAACAAGATATAGAAAGAGAATTAGCTCCTCTAAAAAAAGCCGAAGATGCTTTATTCTTAGATACGACTGATATGTCTATTGATGAAGTGGTGCAATTTATAGAAGCTAAAATAATGGAAAAATTATGAATTTTAAAGTAGCTATTATAGGGCGCCCTAATGTAGGCAAATCGAGTTTATTCAATCGTATTTTAAATGAAAGAATATCGATTGTTTATGAAAAAGCAGGGACGACCAAAGATCGTATTTATTCTAAAGCTACCTGGTTAAACCAAAGTTTTTCTTTGATTGATACTGGAGGAATTGAAATTGAAAATGTCTCTATTAAAGAACAAATTAAACATCAAGCAGAATTGGCTATTAATGAAGCCCATTTAATTATTTTTGTGACCGACGGTCATACTAGATTGATTCAAGAAGATTTAAATATCGCTAAACTGCTTTATAAAAAAAATATTCCTATTATCGTAGCAGTCAATAAAATCGATAATATTTATTTTATCGAAAATGTTTATGATTTTTATTCTTTAGGTTTTGATGAAGTGGTGGGGATTAGCACTCATCATGGCATTGGTATTGGTGAATTATTAGATAAAGTAATCGCTCATCATCCTCGCAAAACAGATGTCAAAATTAATGACGAAGAATTAAGGTTTTCTTTGATAGGACGACCTAATGTAGGCAAATCAACCTTAACTAACGCTTTATTAGCGCAAGAAAGAATGATTGTTTCTGATGTTCCTGGTACCACTACAGACGCTGTGGACACTGTTTTTCAAAAAGACGGTAAAACGTATCATATCGTAGATACTGCCGGTTTAAGAAAAAGAGGCAAAATTTATGAAAAACAAGAAAAATACAGTTCTTTAAGAGCTTTAAGTGCTCTGGAAAGAAGTGATATTGTTTGTTTTGTTCTGGATGCTAGTCAAGAAATTTTTGATCAAGACCGTAATATTGCGGCTATGATTTTTAACTATGCTAAACCTTGTATGATTGTAGTGAATAAATGGGATTTAGCGGAAAATAACGATAAAGATATGAAAAAATTTGATGAAAAAATCAAAAATGAATTTAAATTTTTTGATCATGTTCCTATCGTGTATGTGTCAGCTTTTAATAAAAAAAGAATTCATACTTTTTTTCCTGTTTTAGAAGAAATATTTTATAATTATCATCAATCTTTTAGCGCCGCCCTTTTGAACGATATTTTGCATGAAGCGACTCAAATGAATCCTCCTGCTTTATTTAAAGGTGGAAAGGCTAAATTTTATTTTCTGAAACAAACATCGACCAAACCGCCGGAATTCATTTGTTTAGTTAATAATCCTGATTATATTCATTTTTCTTATAAAAGATATTTAAACAACCAATTGAGATTACACTTAGAATTAAAAGGATTACCGATTAAAATGATTTTTAAAAAGAAAGAAATGGATTTGTTATGAAAAAAATCACTATTATGGGTGGCGGCGCTTGGGGCTCTACTTTAGGACAAGTTTTGACCGACAACCAACATCAAGTCTTAATATATGATAATAACGAAACATATATTAATAAAATTAACAACCAACAACATCCTATTTTTGATTTATCTTTGCAAAAGATTGTTGCTACTAATGATTTAGAAAAATCGTTGAATTTTGCAGATATCATTGTTTTATGCATCCCTGCTCAAAACATGAGAACTTTTTTACAACAAATTAATCCTCTTTTGAAAAAACCCAAAAGTTTTATTAACGCTTCTAAAGGGATTGAAACTAAGAGTAATAAAATGATTTTTCAAATTACTAAAGAGGAAATAGATCCTGATAAGTTGAAAAATTATGCTTCTTTATTAGGTCCTTCGCATGCGGAAGAAGTCATTTTAAGGCGAATAACTTTTTTATTGTCCGCTTCTGATGATAAAGCTTTTAGTGAAAAAATAGTGGAAATATTTTCTAACCCTCATTATTTGAAAATCCATCCTTCTGATGATGTTATGGGATCCGAATTATGTAGTGCTTTTAAAAATGCTTTATCTTTGGCAAGTGGTGTTTTAGATAATGAGGATTTCCAAACTAACGCTAAAGCGGCTTTTATCAGTTTAGGCATTATAGAAATGAAAAAAGTGTTAGAAATTTTAGACATGAAAACCGACATTGTTTTAGGGCTTTCTGGTTTAGGCGATTTTATCGTGACAGCTTTTAACGAAAATTCACGTAATTATCAAGCGGGTAAAAAAATCCGTTTAGGAATGGATTTAAACGATATTTATGCTAATTCTTTTCAAACTATTGAAGGAGTTAACAATTTAAAAGTTTTTTATGAATTATCTATAGAGAAAAACATTGCTTTACCTATCATCCAAAGCACTTATCAAGTCGTTTTTGAAAAAAAACCCCTAGAAAATATCTTATCTAAGATATTAGAGACAAAATAAAACAAAAATAAATGATTTTGTGTTAATAAAGAGTAATTGTGTGTTAAAATCAAGTTATATTCATGTTGTTTTTGAAAAAAAATAAATTATTATAAACATAAACAAGATTTTCAATTTTGAAAATAAATGAATCTATGTTATTTTTTGTAGTTGATAAAAGATTTTTTTGTTAAAATACAAGTAGATTTGCAAATATAAAAGAAAAAATATAATTAAAGGAGATTAACATTGACCAAATCAGATTTATTAATTGCAATGTCCGAAAAATTGGGCGTTAATAAAAAAGAAGTAGAAAAATTTTTACTATCTTTAAACGAAACAATTAAAAAAGGGTTACATGAAGATGCAAAAATAATTCTTCCAGGATTAGGAATTGTTCGATTAAAACACCGTAAGGAAAGAAAATGTAAAGTTCCTAAAAGTGAACAAGTTTTAACTGTGCCTGCACAAGATGTTCCTGTTTTCCAAGTAAATAAAAAATTTAAAGAAATATTTAAAAAATAATTATATAAAATGTTTTGTTTTTCTTTATAATTCTTTAACATAAAGTTATCGAAAGAAGGATAAATTGGTAGATATATGGCTTTACATAATGATGATAATTATCTCATCGGCCAAAGAGTAAAAGTTGAAAACGAAAAAGAAATAGGAGTTGTTACTCGTATTGATTTTGACAATGGACTTATTTGTGTTTTATTTAAAAGAATGAGAGAAGTTATTTATAATTATCCTGAAGCTTTAGAAAATAACACTATTAAACTTTTTTTATTGAAAAAATAATCTTTTCCATTAAATTAAATTTTTATTTTAATGTCGTTTTATCAAAGAAATAGTTGCTTTTATAAAGGCTATTTTTTTTTATTTATTAAAAAAATATTATATTTCTACTGAAATAATTCTCAATAATAAATAATAATTTATTATATTTAATAAAAACTTTTTAATGAGTTTTTATGGTCCTTATTATTGAGAATTATTTTTAATGAGTTAATAATATAAGAAGTTTAGAGGGTATAAAAATGAGCGAATTAGTAAAATTAGTTTGTATAGATTGCGGTAGAGAGCATTATTACACTTACAAAAATAAAAAACAACATCCGGAGCGTTTAGAATTTAATAAATATTGTCCGTCTGAGCGTAAACACACTATCCAAAGAGAAAAAAAATAAAAAAGTTGGATTTAAAAAATGTCTGTATTTTATCAAAAAAATCGTCAATCATTGCTTAAAAAAATTGAGAATAATAGTCTAGTATTGTTTTTTTCTGATCAACATCAGTTTAACGAAGAACTTTTCGCTACGGCGAAATTTGAAGTTAATAAAAATTTTTATTATTTAACTGGTATAGAACAGAAAAATGTAGTTTTATTGATGGTTAAAAACGAACAAAAAGAAGAAGCTTTTTTGTTTTTAGACCCAGTAGATCCTGTGAAAAAATTATGGGATGGAGAAACTTTAAGTTTTGCCAAAGCTGCGGAAATAAGTTCTATTCCTGTTGAGAATTGTTTAGATATTAACCTTTTGAAAACGCTTGTATTTTCTTTATTAAATACTGTGAAAATTAGTAAATTTGGTTATATGGAAAATATTTATTTAGATTTATCCAAATTTAAATTAAAAGACAATCTGTCTGTATCTTTAAAAATGGCTAATTTAATCCAAACAAATTATCCTTTTTTAAGAATAAAGGATCATTGTCATTTGGTAGCAGATTTAAGGATCACTAAAAAACCAGAAGAAATCGCTTTAATTCAACAAGCTATTGCTTTAAATAAAACAGCTTTAGAGGGAATAGCGCAAAAAATGCAACCTGGATTATATGAATACGAAATATCGGCTTTTTATCATTATGTTTTAGAAAGTCATGGCGCAACCAACTCTTTTCACACTATTGTGGCTTCTGGTAATAACGCGACTATTTTGCATTATAACCAACAAAAGAGCCCTATTGGCGCAAATGATTTAGTTTTGATAGATTGTGGGGTTCGTTATCAAAATTATACTTCTGATGTTTCTCGTTGTTTTCCTGCTAGTGGAAAATTCACCCCTCAACAAAAACAAATTTATGAAATTGTTTTAAAAGCGAATAAAAAAACTATTGAATGGATTAAACCAGGATATACTTTTGCTGAAATGAATCAATATGGTAAACAAATTTTAAGCGACGGGTTAAGTGAATTAGGTTTTTTAAAAAAAGACGAATCTATTGATAAATATTGTTATCATGGTTTAGGTCATTATTTAGGCTTAGAAGTGCATGATGTAGGTAATTCTTTTGAACCTATTAAGGAAAATAGCATTATCACTATTGAACCAGGTTTATACTTGCCAGAATTAAGTTTAGGCATCCGTGTTGAAGACGATGTTTTAGTTAGTTCCAACGGTAATGTTAATTTAACTCACAATATTCCTAAAGAAATAGATGACATTGAAAAATTAATGACAAAATAAATAACTATTATTTATAATAGTTATTTATTTTGTTAAAGCACAAATGGCCCTGTAGCCAAGTGGTAAGGCGTGGCTCTGCAAAAGCTTGATCATCGGTTCAAATCCGTTCAGGGCCTCCATCATATAAAAATTAAGAATTAAACGAATGGTAAATATATTTAACGATATATTTATTTCCTCCAATTATAAAGGTATAAAAAAATAATTCATCTGTATTAGTTTTTAGTTGAATATAGGTAAATTATCAATATAATAAATATCTTTTTTTATCATTTTCATGACATTTTTGGCGTATTCGCATGATGTTTTTTAATAACTTTAAAATTTTTGCTTTTTGTTGTTAATTTTAAAGTTTAGAAATGAGGTAACAGATTTCTATGGTCAAAAAGGATAATAAATTTTTAAAATATATTAATAAAAACAAAAAAACATCTATTATTGTTCTTTTGGTGATAATTTTATTAATAGGAGCTTTTTTATACACGTTTAGCGGTAAAAAAGTAAATAACTCAGAAAAGACAGATACTTTGTATGTCGCTACAGCGGCTCCTATGCAACAAGGTTTTGGGATGTATAATTTTGGTTCCAGAACTGTTTATAATAATATAATAAGAAATTTAATCCATGAACCTTTATTGATAGCTAAAACTAAACCAACAGAGGATAAAAAATATGAAAAAACCACTTATGAAAGCAATATTTTAGATGAAGATAAAACTTATTCAGACTCTTCATCTAAAGAAAAAAAATATGTGTTAAAAGACAATATTAAATTTCATAATGGCGTTGATTTAACAGTCGATGATATTCTTTATTCTTGGGAAAAGACCAAAGAATTAGGTTTAGAATCTGCCCGTTATATAGAAAGTTTCAAAAAAGTTAAAAATGAGCCCAATAAGTTCACTGTTACATTGAACAATTACAAAAACAATATGAATGAATTTTATTTGAGTAAAATTTTTGTCATAAATCAAAAAGAGTGTGAAAAAGACTTTCATAAAGGAATAACAATAGGCTTAGGGGTTTTTCGATTAAAACTCATCAAAAACGACACAACAGTTCAATTAGAATTATTTGACAAACATCCTCAAAAACAACAACAACCGAAAATCGCCAAAATTCATTTTCAATATTATCCTAATTCTGCGACTTGTTTCTTAGCAACGCGAAATGAGAATATAGATATATTAATAGAACCAACAAATGAAAATATCTTTGAAATCCAAAATAAAAATATCAATCATTTAAAAACAGTAAAGAATGAATTTTTAAATTTAGAATTTATCTTATTGAATAATGATCTTTTAAATTTCGATACAAGAAAAATTCTTTATGACATTATTCAGGCAAATAAAAAAAAATATTATACGAATTATTAAAAAACCAAACAAATGAAGATGAAAGAACGAATTATCAAGAAATCGATTCCTTTTCAGATCCTCGTTTAATCGGCGGAAATATGGAAGACAAAAAACCAATCGATAGTGCCGAAGCAGAACAAAATCATCAATCGACAATAAATCGTTTTAAAACAGAATTGCAAAACAAACCGCAAATAAAAAAAAAATTAAAATATTAATCACTCAAGATGATAATAAATTGAGAAATCGCTTTTTATCTAAATTACAAGTCGTTTTGGAAGTGATAGGTTTTCAATGTGAAATGGAAAAGAATGATTTTAACACTATGTTGGTAACAGCTCAAAAAGGAGATTTTGACATAGTTTCTTTTAGTGATAGTTTATCTAATACTTATCCTCATTATGTTTTAAAACAATATTTTGGTCGAATTAATACTGATTCCACAGGAAAAGAACGTTTTAAAAGGGTTGAAGGCGAAGTGATAGATGGTATTATGAATGTATCTTCTTTTAAAAACTTCAAAAACCAAGATATAAATGAAAATAACGTCAAAAATGGTAATAATAATGATGTATGGGCTTTATTGGATGAAATAGATAATATTCCTATCGAACAAAAACCATCCCAAAAAACAGAAAATCATTCAGAAACAGAAACATACCAAACAGGTTCTAATTCATATCTAGAGAAAATAAAGCAAATACAAACCATTTTAAAAGACAATTATGTTTATGTTCCTTTATTTTCTAAACAACAAAAAATTTCTATTACCAGAGATAAAATTAAAGGCTTTGAAATGGATGCTTTCGGTAATATTAATTGGTTAGGCATCGCTAAAACTAAAGAATAATAAATGTATTTGTGATTTCTTTTTCTTAAGAAGAAAAAAGATGTCTTTATGGAAATGCATATATGGCAGCAAATCTAAATGAAGTTATAGAAAGTATGTATCAAAATGGCTAAATATACTTTGAAAAAAATATTTTATACAATGTTTATTTATTTGCTTGTTATTGTGAGTATTTTTTTCGCTTTAAAGCTTTTTTCCGATCCGGTACAAGCTTTATTAGGGCAAGACAGTACTTATGAAGAAAAAGCCAAATTAACTCAAGAATTAGGGTTAGATAAAAGTGCAAATAAACAATTTTGGGATTATTTGACAGGGATTATTTTTAAATTTGATTTTGGCAAATCATACAGTCAAAGAGATCGAAAAGCTATTAACTTATTTATGGCGCCTTTTGCTATTACTTTAACATTATCTATCATTAGCATTTTTATTGCCTCTTTTTTAGGTATTTTGACTGGCATGTTTGCGGCTTATTATCAAAACAGTAAAAAAGACTATTTCGTACTTTTACTTTCTATTTTGATAATTTCCACGCCTAGTTTTATCATAGGTTTCTTTTTGCAATATTTTTTAGGTTTTCGTTGGATGTTATTCCCTATTTCTGGTTTAGAAAGTCCTTCTTCTTGGATTTTGCCTATCAGTACGTTAGTTTTGGGACAAACTTTTTTAATCGCTAGAACGGCGAGAAATAATATCATTGAGATTTTAGAACAACCTTATATTGTCGCAGCACGCGCTAAAGGATTAACGCCGACTTATATTTTATTCCATCATGTTTTAAAAAACGCTTTAATGCCTATTATCGCCCAAATTGGCTTACTTTTTAGTTTTATGTTAGGTGGTTCTTTAATAGTAGAATCTATTTTTAATATTGACGGAGTGGGTTCTTTGATAATGACATCTTTTACTAAAAGAGATATCCCAGTCATTCGCGCTTCTATCATCTTATTGGCTTTATTTATTAGTGTCTTTAATATTGCTTTAGAATTACTTTATGTTTGTTTGGACCCTAAAACGAAAGAAAAAAATCGTAAATTTTAATAAAGTAAAAAAACATAGAGCAAAATAGAAGTGAGCTTGATTATTATGAAGTGGAAAAAAAACAGATGTTAAATAAAATATATCGCAAGAATAAAATGTTATTTTGGGGTTTATTGATTTTCTCCAGTTTAATGGTCTTAACTTATCTGATGCCTTTGTGGTTTGATAAAGAAGATAGTCATTTGACCTATAACGCTTTAGAACCTATCAGTAAGGAACATTGGATGGGAACAGACTCCATTGGACACGATCTTTGGAGTTTTATTATCAAAGGAACTCGAAATTCTTTAAAAATAGCTTTTTGTACGGCTTTGATAAGTGGTTTTGTAGGTACACTTTTAGGCATTATAGCGGGTTATTTTCGCAGTTGTACGGATTCAATAGTGAATCTTATTTGTGATTTTTTAGTGGTTTTTCCTGATTTTGTGTTAGCTTTTATAGTGATTTTTATGTTCGGAAAAGGGATGAATCAATTGATTTTATCGATGAGTATATGTTATTTGCCGCTTTTTATTAAAAATATTAGAGTGGCGACTATCCAAGTCTCACAAAAAGATTTTGTGCAAACCGCTCTTTCTTTAGGGGCTAGTCATTTTTATATTTTAAGAAAACACATTTTTCCTCATGTTTTAAGCACTTTAATTACTTTAATGACTACTCGTTTAGGTTCTATCATTTTAGTTGCCGCTAGTATGGGTTTTATCGGTTTAGGTCTTGACCCTTCTACGCCTGAATGGGGTTCTATTTTGAGTTTTAATAAGTCCTATATTAGTTCTCGTCCGTATTTAATTTTTGGAACTTTAATCTTTATTTTATTAACTTCTTTGGCTTTTAATTTAATCGGCGAAGGCTTGGTTCAATCTTTTTCCCCCTCGTCAACCTCAACAGAAAGAGAATAAATAAAAAGATATGCAAGAAAAGAGAGTTTTATTACAAATTCAAAATTTATATAAAGCTTTTTCGAAACATAAAAAGGCGTTTGAAGCTAATCATAATCTTAATTTTGCTATTTATGAAGAAGAAACTTTGAGCATTATTGGGGAATCTGGTTCAGGGAAATCTACTTTAAGAAAAACGATTGTTCAACTTCAAAAACCTGATTCTGGCCAAATTTTATATTATTCTCAAACTCATCAAAATACCTTATCTTTGAACGAATTAAAGAAAAAAGAGATGAAACCATTAAGAAGAGAAATCCAAATTATTTTTCAAGATTCTTTTTCCTCTTTAGATCCTAAATTTAAAATTAGAGATATTATCGGTCAAGGTTTATTAATCCAAAAAAAGGTCAAAAATAAAAAAGATCTTCGTTATGAGCGAGAAATTATCGCAATAGCGGAAAATTGTGGTTTAAAGAAAGATTTATTAGACCGTTATTCTCATGAATTAAGTGGCGGCCAAAGACAAAGAGTTAATATCGCTAAAACTTTAATTTTAAAACCTAAATTTATTGTTTGTGATGAAATTGTCTCAGCTTTAGATGTGACCGTGCAAAAACAAGTGTTAGATTTATTGAGTGTTTTAAAAAAGAAGTACCAAATGACTTATTTATTTATTTCTCATGATTTAGGAGTGGCTCGTTATATTAGCGATCGCATTGGTGTGATGGAAAAAGGTCGGTTAGTTGAATTAGCCCCTACAGAAGAATTGTTTAACAATCCTCTACACCCTTATACACAAAAATTATTAAACGCTATTCCGGTTTTACCGCAATACGCTAATTTAGAGCAACCACAACCTTTGAAGAAAGAAAAGAAAGGATTTAGTTTTTCTTCTGATTTTTCGGATAGAGATTTTTATGAAGTGAAAAAAGGTCATTTTGTTTTATGCACTTTGGACCAAAAGAAGGATAAAAAAGCATGAATTTATTGAAGGTTAATAATTTACATACTTATTTTAGCACGGATAATGGTTTAGTGAAAGTAGTACAAGGGGTTTCTTTTGAATTGAATAAAAACGAAAGCTTGGGGATTATAGGTGAATCCGGTTCAGGCAAAACACAAATCGTGATGTCTATTTTACAATTATTAAAAGAAAATCAAACCATATATGAGGGTCAAATTATTTTTAAAGACCAAATTATTTCTAATTTTAATGACCGAGAAATGCAAAAAATTAGAGGCGATAAAATCGCGATGATTTTTCAAGACCCTGTAGCAGGTTTAAATCCTGTTTTAAAAATTAAAAACAAATTATGGAAGTTTTAATTGTTCATCGCCAAATGTCTACCGAAAAAGCTTTTCAACATGCTTTAAAACTATTAAAACTAGTGGAAATTAATGATCCGGAAAGAGTTATGTTTTCGTATCCTTATCAATTATCAGGCGGGATGTGCCAAAGGGTCGCGATCGCTATTGCTTTAGCTTGTGAACCGGAAATTTTGATCGCTGATGAACCTACTACAGCAATTGATGTTTTAGTCCAAAAAGAAATTTTACAGTTAATTAAAAATCTTCAAAAGAAAAATAAAATGGCTTTATTATTTATTACTCATGATTTAGGGGTTGTTTCCCAAGTAACTGATAATATCATTGTTTTATATAAAGGTCAAATAGTGGAAAAAGCCGCTAGTTCTGTTCTTTTAGAAACCCCCTTACATCCGTACACGAAAAAATTATTAAATGATTTTTTAATCACTAGTGTGAATTTTAACCATTATGATGAAGCCACGGATTTTTATAACGCTGAAAACGCTAACTTTGATTTTCGTGTCTTTAAAAAAGACGGTTTGCTAGATCCAGATTTATTACAAATATCGTCAGAACATTGGGTCAGATGCACCATCAATAATAAATAGTACTTTTTATGGGTTAAAAAAGAGACTTTTCCCTTTGGTTATGGATGAATATGCTGCTTTAAAAGACACTAAAAAGGATCCTCAAAGGTTCTTGCGTGTCATTTTTAAAAGACCTAATAATATTAATTTTTATTATTTTTAACAAAATAACCTAATAAAAATTAATATTATTAAATAAATGTTATATAATATAAATATGAAAGATAGTATGAAATTAATTTTAGCAATTGTGTCTAGCGAAGATGCGAATAAAGTTCAAAATAATTTAAATAAAGAGAATGTTTTTTGTACAAGATTATCTACTAAAGGTGGTTTTTTAAGAGAAGAAAATGCTACTTTTGTGATAGGTATTGATTCTGAAAGAGTAGATGAAGTTTTACAAATTATCAAAGAACATTCTAGAAAAAGAACTCAAATGATTCCTGGCAACGTTTTAAATGAAATGGGGGCCTTTTATTCTTTACCTTCCGAAATTTCTATTGGAGGAGCAACTGTTTTTATTTTAGATATTGAACAATTTTTAAAATTATAAAAAAATCAAAAATTCATAAAGAGGTAATAATAATGTTATTAAGCAAAGAAGAAAAAAAAGAGATTATTAAAAACAATAGCAAGAAAGAAGGCGATACAGGTTCTACTAAAGTTCAAATCGCTTTATTAAATCGTGAAATTGAAGAATTAAACAAACATTTTAAGCAACATCCAGGTGATTTCCATTCCAAACGCGGTTTATTAACTAAAAATAAAAAAGAAATACTTTAATTAGATATTCTCAAAAAAAACAAAATTAATTTTTGTTATAATATGAAAAAAACTATTCAATGTATAGTTTTTTTTGTTTTTAAGGATTTCTTTTTTTATTGTTATTTAGTGATATAATTATCTTAGAGATCATTGTCTAAAATAGGAGAAAAAGAGACTAAAAGATTTATCTTTATGGCTTTTAGTTTTTTTAGAATAGGTTCCGCTTTTATTTTCAATTCAGCTAATCTTTGTTTGTTTTTATAAATGATGGGGATTATTTCTTTCGAAACCAATTCTTCCTGCTTTGTTTGGATTTCATCTAATTCTTTAATTAAATTATCAAATATACTTGTATCTTCGGATGATTGTTCCAAATAATTTATTTTATTTTTGATAACTTCGTATTCTTAAAGAAGCGGAAATCAGACTATTTTTTCTCTTCGGGTTCAGGAAGTTCATTTTTTAATTTATGTTCATATTGGTTTAATTGCTTTATGTTTTCTTCATGATAAGTGATGGCGCTGCGGCGGCGATTGAATCTATCATTAGTCTAATATTTAGGGTCATCATTTAGGGTCATTGGAGTTGTATATTTCGTGAGTCATTTCAGGAAAAACAATCACTTCTAAAGAATTTTTCAGTTTTTTTAAATAATCTTCCTCCTTTTGGAAAAATCTTACCCCATTCAATGGCAAACCTAAACCCACTTCGATTCGTAGTCTTCGATCTTCGTAGTGTAACTTGTTTAATATCCGCTTAATCTTAAAAATATTTTCAAATATTTTATATTGAAGGTTGATAAGTCTTTGGCGTTCTTTAATCAATTTATATTTATAATTAAACACTTCGTTTACTTTTTTCTGCTCTAAATCATCATCAGGTTTAGCTATTCTTTTGCGCCCTCTTTCTGCTTTCTCTGATTTGGTTGCTTCTGCTATTTTTTTGCATTTCTGATCTTTGTTCTTAATCCATTTATTATGTTCATCTTCTTCATTTACGTAAGAACTTAAAATATTTCTGTCAAGGTTATAAATGATGCTTTTCGTTTTATGACTTGTTTCAGGGTTATATTCGTCAGTATTGCTGATTCGCCCATTTTTATAAAAAGTATTTGCTTTGATCTTTTATTTGTCTGAGTTATATTAGAAATTAATTGGTTCGCCTTTGTCGTCTTTGGTTTTCTCCATGGTGTTTTCACGAGAAGATAATTGATAAATAGGTTCTTTTGGCGTATAGTTTATTTGTTTGTCTAGCTGGGCGGGTTATGAAATAATGAAACCCAAAAATCACGCCTCCTAATAAGATCAAACCTAATAATATTAAAGTTATCATAATAATTAAATATTTTTGCGATTTATTTTCCATAAATTGTTTGATGCGTTTCATCATATGTTTACATTTGCTGCCTTTTCGTTTTTTCGCTTCTCATCTATATGATTTCATTATACGTTTTTTTTGCAATCTTTTTGAGTATTTTTTGGCAATAAAAAAAGACCGTTTTAAAGGTCTCTTTTTAACTAAGGTTTATTTTTTTTAATATAATTAAAAATCCTCCTTCCTCAACCGTTCTAAAATGTTTTAATATCATTTTAGACCAAAAAAGGAGAATTTTTTAAGTGCATATTTTTATAAAAATTTTGTCAAATTACTATTATTATTTCACGGTAACAAAAAGAGACCGTCGCTGCGGTCTCTTTTTTTGAATTGTACTGTTTTGAAAGGCAAAAATAAGATATGACAATTATAATTAAAAGTTCATCACACTTTATATCTCCAATTTCAACCATCAGAAGAATAATAAAGAGTAACTATTTTAATTATATAATAAAATTAAAATTATTTCATGTAAAAATGATTAAAAATATAAAATTTCTTTGTGTTGGCGAAATATTATTGAGAAAATCATTTCTATTATTTTTCTCAATATGATATCATTATTGATTTATTTTTAATAAAAAGACTTGAAAAAGGTTCATTGTAACAAAAATTATTTATGTTTGAGATTTAATGTCTAATTATCCTTTTTAACCTAAAAATTATCATTGCGATTTATTGTTATTTTATGGTAATCAAAAAAGATGATAATAAAAAAAAGACCACTAGCAATGGTCTCTTTTTTTATTGAATTATAGTGTTTTGAAAGATCAAAAAGACGATATGTAATATTTTTATTAAAATATCATTGTACTATTCTTATCCAAATAGGTTATTATTAATCTTTAACCACTTGGGCACAACGCTGACACAAAACATCTTCTTTTGTGTTTTCTACAACATTCCAACATCTAGGACAAGTAGGACCTAACGCCTGTTGAACAGCAACTTTTACTTCTTGTGCTTCATGGAGTTCCACTTGAGAAACAATGAATAATTGGTTTAATTGGTCTTTAACATCTAAAACCACAAAAGAATCAACATCCGTTTTTGGCAAATGAAGCACTAATTTAGCTTGTAAAGATTTATTAATAAATTTATTTTGACGCGCTTCTTCTAAATTTTTCATAACCACTTCTCTTAAGTTAAAGAAATTTTTATAAGCTTCTTGTAAAGCATCAGAATAATATTTTTGAAGAAAAACTTTTAATTCTGTTTTAGTCGGCATTTGTTCTAAATAAATGTCTTTTTTCTTTTGGAAAGGTAAAGCTTTATAAGCTTCTGAAGTTGTATGAGGAATAATCGGTGTTAATAGTTTTAATAAATCTATTAAAAGATCATAAATAGTGGTTTGAATAACACGTCTTTCTAAATTATTAGCTTTTTCAATGTATAAAACATCTTTAGTAAAATCTAAATAAAAAGCACTAATACGGACAGAAATGAAAGGATATAATAAACTCATAATTTTTTCAAAATCATATGTTTCGTAATATCCAATCGCTTGTAAGAAAATTTCTTTAAACTCTAACACTATTGCTTGATGAATAGATGATCTTTTTTCAAAACCGATATAATTAGTTTGAGGATTAAAATCATGTAAATTACCTAACATAAAACGTAAAGTATTTCTGATTTTACGATACTTTTCTTCAATTTGTTGAACAATAGCGTTATCCAATCTGACATCAGCGTTATAACTAATACTAGAAACCCATAACCTTAAAACGTCGGCTCCTTTTTGTTTAATAATAGTTAAAGGATCAACCACATTATTCAATGATTTACTCATTTTAACACCTTTACCGTCTAAAATAAAACCATGAGTCACTACTTGTCGGCAAGGAGCTTTACCGTAAGCGGCGATAGAAGTAGTTAAAGAAGAATTGAACCATCCTCTATATTGGTCCGAACCTTCTAAATAGACATTAGCGGGTAAAAACTCTGGCGATAAACGGTTGACAACATTATAAGAAGTACCAGAATCAAACCAAACATCAATAACATCTTTTTCTTTGGTAAAACGATGATTAGGGCTTCTTTTATTGGTATAACCTGGCGGCAATAAATCTTTGGCGTCCCATTGATACCAAATCTCTTTCCCGTGTTTTTCGAATAAGTTAGCAATGTGGTTAATCAAATCAGCCTCTAAAATAGGCAATTCATCTTCAGCGTAAAAAATAGGAATAGGAACGCCCCACATTCTTTGACGACTAATCACCCAATCATTACGGTTCGTAATCATATGGGTCATCTTTTTTTGTCCCCATTGTGGGAACCAATCTATTTTTTTTATTTCGGCTAAAATTTGGGGTTTAATTTGGTTAATATCTAAAAACCATTGTTCTATCGCTAAGAAAATAACGGGTTTTTTAATACGTTCATCATGAGGATAGGAGTGAGTGATCCATTCTGATTTCACTAAAAGACCTTGTTTATCTAATTCCTCCGCGATTAATTCGTTCGCTTTAGAGTAGAAAACACCTTTAAAAGGTCCCGCTATCTCAGTCATTAAACCTTTTTTATCTACACTACAAATAACATCTAAATTATACCTTTTACCTACTAAAAAGTCATCATAACCATGTCCGGCAGCAGTATGAACTAAACCAGTACCTTCATTATCTAAAACATAAGTATCTAGAACGATTTTACCTTGGCGTCGAAAAACCACATTTTCATAAGTGATATTTTCTAAAGTATTACCTAGGAAAGTATCTAAAATAACTACCTTTTGCCAGTTAAATTTTTCTTTTAACTTCTCTAAAACATTATCTCCAACGATATATTTTTGGTTGTTAACCTCCACTAAATGATAATTTTTTTTGGGATGAACACAAATAGCGACATTGGCTGGTAAAGTCCAAGGAGTAGTGGTCCATATCAATAAATTAACATCTTTAAATTGAGGCTTGTCCTTAATTTTAAAACAAGCAAAAATAGATAAAGAACGGTGTTCTTGATAAATAATTTCTGATTCCGCTAAAGAAGACTGTAAATAAGGGGACCAATAAATAGGTTTTAAATTTTTAAAAATTAATTTTTTTTCGACCATTTTACCTAAAACACGCACTTGATCAGCGACATAAGTATTATTTAAAGTGATATAAGGTTTGTTCCAATTGCCTAAAATCCCTATTCTTTTAAAGTTCTTTTTTTGTTTCTCTACAAAAGATAAAGCGAATCTTTCGCATTCTTGAAGAAATTCCGTTCTATGAGTATGTCTATCTTGGGAAAATTTCTTTAAAACCGCGATTTCAATGGGTAATCCGTGAGTATCCCAGCCAGGGACAAAAGGGGAATAAAAGCCTTGCATAGTATGAAAACGTACGACAAAATCTTTTAAAATTTTATTTAAAGCGTGACCGATATGAATCTCTCCGTTAGCGTAAGGTGGTCCATCGTGAAGAATAAAATGAGGATTATTGGCGTTTTGTTTTAACACTTCTTGGTATAAATCGATCTCTTCCCAATGTTTTTCTATTTCTACTTCTTTTTGGCTTAAATTACCTCTCATAGGAAAATCTGTTTGAGGCATTAATAAAGTATTTTTGTAATCTATCTTCATAATGGCTTATCTCTCCTTTATTTTTCTCTTTATATTTTTTTATTTATTCTTTTATCAATAGGGGAAAAACTGATTGGTGGTTTCTTAAACATTGAAATGAAAAACAATTATATCTCCGTCTTGGACTAAGTAATTTTTACCTTCTAGTCTTAATTTACCGTTTTCTTTAATTTTGGTTAAAGATGTTAAGGTTTGGATATCTTGATAATTATAAACTTCGGCTCTAATGAAACCACGTTCAAAATCCGTATGGATTAAGCGAGCACATTGGGGAGCGGTGGAACCTTTCGCAAAAGACCAAGCTTTCGTTTCGTCTTTTCCGGTAGTGAAATAAGTTTCTAAACCTAATAATTGATAACTTTGTTGAATCACGTTTTGGAGGGCGGATTCTTTTAAATTATACTCTTGTAAGAAAGATTGACGGTCTGTTTCCTCTAAAGCGGCTAATTCTTTTTCTAACAAGATAGAAAGAGGGACGAATTGGCGGTTTTGGTTTTGACTGTATGTCATCATAGCTTGGAAAAAAGGATTCTGGTCTAAATCTTTTAAATCTTTTTCGTGAAAATTACCAATATACATCATAGGTTTTAAAGACAATAAATTAAAATTTTTAATAATTAATTGTTCTTCAGAAGTGAACTGTAGTTCCGTGACGGGTTTTTCGTTTTCTAAATGTTCTTTAATTCTGGTTAATAATTCTTGTTCTTGCAAAGTCTCTTTATCTTTTTTAGCCTTTTTTTGTTTATTTATTTTCGCTAAACGTTTTTCTATTTGTTCTAAATCAGATAAAATTAATTCTGTTTCAATAATATTACTTTCTTCAATAGGATTAATATGGTCTCTGACATGCATAATATTGGGGTCTTCGAAACATTTTACGACATGACAAATAGTATCTACATTACGAATATGACCTAAAAATTTATTACCTAAACCTTCTCCTTTCGAAGCTCCTTCTACCAAGCCAGCAATATCGATAAATTCAATTTGGGTGGGAATAATTTTTTGAGATTGAAAAAGACTGGCTAAATGGTTTAAACGTTGGTCTGGAATGGGAACGATACCAACATTAGGATCTATAGTGGCAAAAGGATAATTCGCTTCTAAAATATTCATATTAGTTAAAACATTAAATAAAGTTGATTTACCAACATTAGGTAAACCTACAATTCCTACTTTCATAATTTATATTCACCTTGTAGTTGAGTAAGATTTATTAAAATTTATCATGAATTCTTTATCATCTTTTTTTTAAAAAAAACATAAAAAAAAGATGATAAAATATGATATTTAATATAAATAATTATATCAAATTTGTTTATTTTTTTTTATTTATTGAACCTTAAAGACTTAAAGAGATAAAAGGCCAATTTATTAGGCTTAGTGATATCGATTGTTTGGACTCCTATTCAAAGAAAATAAACAAATAACTAACTAAACCACTTAATGTGGTTTTTTATTTGTTCAAAAAAGAAAAGGAAGTTATAACAGTTAAATCAAATAATATTCAATCATTCTACCCACAAACATTTATAAATAACGTCCACAAAAATTTATTAATTATTATTGGGTGCTAAAGAGGCTTTATTAACAGCGAATTAACGAATCGCAATGTGTGAAATCATATCCTTCATTTTCTTGGTTTGTCAAACGAAAGAATGATAGATTACAGCAGAGAATAAAAGCGGATTGAGGTGAAGTTCATAACCAATATGAGACCGCAAGAAGAACGAATTCCAAGGAGAAGTCCTGAAACGGACCTAAACGTCAAAAGAAGAGTAATAATATAACCAAGTCGAAAGGAATTGAAACGACTTGTAAGATGGGACTAAATAGTAAATATCCAGGACTATTCAGATTATCAGGGGATAAAATCCCTTCCTGGTTTTAATGCCAACATCTTAATTCATCTGGCTAAACGGTATTTACCTATTTTATGAAGTGAAAACTCATAAGTTAATGCTAAGGTCAAGCGTCCCTAAAGAATTCACGTAGTTAGTAAGAGTAACTTGGATTTTTCTAAAAATCAAGGTTAAAACCTAAATGTATGAGGATAAAAAGTCATACAGATCCAAGGAAAAAGCAGAATCATAGTAGTCGTTGGAGTAAAACTTAATCTGGAATGGTTAAGATAATCGCCTAACCAGGAAGTCATGGAAAGCATGGTATAGGGCGAAAGAGAAAATAATATTTCGAGTTTAAGGGCGTAGAAGGGCGGTGGCTATATGCTATCAAAGGAAAGTAAAATTTCAAAACTAACTACGCATTTAAACAGAATTGAGACGAATTCAAGAAACTTTAAATCGTCAAAAACTAGAAATATTATAAACGCCGTATACTTGGAAACTTGCTCGTACGGTGTTGTGTGGGGCTAGTTTGTAATAGGGAGTCATCCTGAAACGTATCTAATCTATCGCGATTTAAAATATTAGTATAAATATCTTTTGAAACTAGCAAATTATAAAAAAATTAGACACTTTTTCATCTAATCACAAATGTTTTGTTGGTTTGAAAAGATATTAAAAAATTATTACTTAATTTCAAGTTTGAAAGAACAATTTTAAAGACAAAAGTTGTATTAAAAAACGGAACAGCGCATTATTTTTAAAATATTTTTTAAAAAAAGGTTGACAAATATTTTTTTTATGTTACCATATAGTAAGTTAATAAATAATTTTTTCTTAAAAGGTATTTGTTTTAGAAAAATTAGTTGTGGTCTTTCAGTACCGTTTCGTTGGGTCTCACCCGTATTAACTGGTTTATTTTGATGGCGGTTCTAGAGAAGGCTATTGAACGAATAATTAAAATTAAAATAAATTAAAAATTATTCGATTCTAAACTTTCTACGGAATTAAAACAAATTAGAATAGTTAACTCTGTCAAAAGGAGGAAATCTAAAATCGCGGAATTCTTGGAAACTTGTTTGCTTGGCGGCGTGTGGATCAGTGTAATATCTATTCTTAGTAAAACACATTGTTAATTTATCGTGATAATTAAAAAATAAATTAATAAGAAAAAAGAGGTTTTATGTTAAAATTAAAGTTTCATTATAAGTTCAAATATTTCTTTTTATCTTTTTTTATTTTATTAAGTGTTTTCTTTTTATTTAATCATCAAGCATTGGCATTGGTTCAAAAAAATAATGAATCCTCAAAGCCTCAAATTCATTTAGTTTTATTAGAACAACCTTATCCTTTGGTTACCAAAGAGCAATTAGTTAACAACTATACTACTAAATACTTAAACAAAACTTTACAGCTTAATTCTTCTCCTTGTTATAATGCTACATCTAACAACAACTTAAATACAGTTATCAAAGGCGCTCCTTCTAATCTTTTGGGAATTTATTTTGATGGTGGTATAAGAGAAAATAAAAATAATTGTTATACTTTAAATAATTTAAAACAAATGATTAATGATGTAACAAATATTTATCTTTTTTATGATAATACTTGTTACAACGATGTTACTATGCAAACTCAAATTAATAAAAACTTTTATTTTGATAAACATAAACAACACTGGGAAGTTCCTTCAGAATGGCGTCCTTGGTTTTGGTCTTATGAAAAATGGAGAAACCATTGGTATAACGAAAAAACACCCACTGAAAAAGGTTATTTTTTAGTTAAATACGGTTCTCAAGGTTTTAAAATAGAAGTAAATATTGATGAAAAAGAAACTATGTGTTCAATTCCAGAACATGCAATTGGTTCAGTTTTAGATAATAATTTTTCTAAAATAAAAAATTTGACAGAAAATGGCTTAAAAACTTATTTAGGTGATGGTATTTATATTGACTATGATAAACCTTTTTTAACTTTTACAACTAACAATTGGTTTAATGATGCTTGGAATGTTTCTCATAATGTTATTAGTTTTATCCCTATTGTTGGCACTACTATTGATGTTTCTCTGGGTTTATTTGATGTATTGGAATCCTTTGTACAAGATAATCCAGAACAACGTATAAATAGTACCTTAGATATTGCTTTTACTTTAATGCCTGTAACGGGAAAAAAGTATCTGGTTCTAAAGTAATAAAAGCTTTTTCTAAAAAATTACCTAAATTATTGCAAAACAAAATAATAACAAAAACAACTGAAAATATTGTTGGAGACATCATTTTAACTCCTTTTAAAGATGGTGCTCAAACAATAACTCAAAAAAAATTCACTTCTAAACCTATAAATATTAAATTAGACGATTATACAACTTTAACCGCTAAACCAAGTAATAAACTAATATATGATGTTGAACCTAATGAAAAAGTACATGCAATTAATCATCTTGGCGAGGAAATAAATGAATAATCGAGCAGTTTTGTTAGTTTTGTTTTTGTTTTTAGCTTTTGTATGGACTATTTATTATCCAGAGCCTGAAATAAAAAAACTTAAAAAAGAACATAAGAAGCAAAAAAAATTAGAAAAAAAAGTTAAAATAAAAATAAAAATTAAAATATTAAGAATATCTCAATGGATTTTGTTTTTCGTATTTTTATTTTTGTGCCTTTTAAAAAATTTTATAATAATATTATTTTAGATATAATATTAATTATTTTTTTGGTTGTTGTTTTCATTCTTGCGTTTTTTTGCTTCAGCATGTACTCAAGGAGCGGTTTTGAAAAATTCTTACGAAGAGGATTTTCTAAATTGGATAGTTAATTATTTCTACAATAGACAACAAAAAAAGAAACTTAAAGAAGAAAATAAAGATAAAAGTTAAATAAATATGACAAAATAGAGAGAAAAATAAAAGGAATTAAAAATATTGTTAAAGTAATTAGTTTCGATCCCGCAAATGTTAGTAATGAAAAAATATTAGGATTTGTTCTTTATTTTCCGAATCAAAATACAGCGAATGTTTATGGTATAACTCTTAATCAAAAAACTATCATCATTGATTCAGTTTCTTTAGATGAAAGTACTCATTTATTGTTTGACTTAATTGTATCTAATGAAAGACGTCTTTATTACAAAGGATATTAATTGGGTTATAAAACAAGAGCAAATCAAGCAACTAAAAAAATAAGAACTTTATTGGGTTTTTTTCTATATCTTATATTGTTGGTTTTTATAGAGGCAAAAAGATTGCTTCACAAGTCTTATAGTATCTTTTGTATTTTTGTTAGTTGTGTATACTTAATTTGTACTTATTATTTCGTGATTTATTTAAGTATGTTGTTTCCACAACCGCAACAATAAAATCAGCAAGACTGAACTGTTCCATTCTTGGAGTTTATTTAAATCTGTTCTGTCGATGGTTTGTTTGTTAACCCAAGCTGTTACTGTGCGCCTTGATTTGTTGCTATTTTATTAAAAGCCATATAGTAATTTTCAATATTATTAGTAAGCCATTGAAAAGTGCGTTTTGAAACTCGCTTGTTGTTTTTCAATCTCTTCTCAATTTTGTTTAAATGCGTATTTAGTTTTGAAATTTTTATTTCATTTGATAGCATGAAGAAACCAATAAAGAACAACAAGAACAAGCTTTTAAGGAATTTGATAAATTATTCATTGAATTTATTAAAAAACCTTAATCCAACAACCCAACCAACAATTGATTTTAAATATCAATTACCTTTATCCCCCAAAGAGGAACTTATAGGAAAAGTTCCTCTTTTTATTAAAAAAGTCAAGATTAAAATAAATCATTTAAAGAAAAATTATTTATAATTTAAGATACTAAGAGATAAAAAAAGTAGGTTTATATAATGGAAAGAATACAAAAAATTTTAGCTAACTCTAATATCACTTCTAGAAGAAAAGCTGAATTATTAATTTTAGCTAAAAGAGTGAAAGTTAATGGTAAGATAGTGACTACCTTAGGCGCTAAAGCATCTCCAAAAGATGTTATTTTAGTAGACGATAAACCTATTCAAAAAGCACCATATCTTTATTTTTTACTCCATAAACCTAGTGGTTATATCACTAGTGTTCAAGATGATAAAAAAAGACCTATTGTGCTTGATTTAATTAAAGAAGAACATCAACAAAGACTTTATCCCGTCGGCAGACTTGATTTCAAAACAGAAGGTTTATTGATTATTACTAATGACGGAGAATTAACCCACAAATTAACTCATCCTTCTTCTTTAGTTCCTAAAGAATATCATGTCCAAATCAATCATTTTTTAACTTCTTCAGAATTAAAAAAGTTAAAAAAAGGGATTATCATTGATCATAATTATTTATCTATTCCTCAAGAAGTTCATCTTTTAAAACAAACCAAAAAACCTTTACCTTCTACTTGGTTATCGATCACGATTTTTGAAGGGAAAAACCGTCAAATTAGAAAAATGATGGAAGAAATGGGTTTTGAAGTTTTAAAACTAAAGCGTTATAGATATGATTTTCTGACCTTAGATCATTTGCCTAAAGGGAAATACCGCTCTTTAACCAGAACTGAAGTTAAACAATTATTAAGAGAAAATTGATAAAAGGAAAAAAGATCATATCATGGTTTTAACACTAAAGCTAAACCTAATTTTTGTAATTTTTGATAAAAAGCCAATTTTTTAAGTTTTTTCACCGTTGCCAAAGACGGCAATACCATTTGATAACCGTATTCTTTTAATTGTTTAAGAGTTTGCAAATAAGCTTTTTCCAAAGGTTTTACTATTTCTGTAACAGGACCATTTTTCCATAATTAAGGAAATTTATTACCACTATAAATAGTGTTTAATTCCGGTATTAAAAAAAAGATACCATTCCCGTCTTTGCCTTAGTTAAATTCATATAATAATTTAGTATGCAGCATTAAATGTTCTTAAGAGGTTGCAATATACTCATCTGTAGGCTTGTTGGTGTGCAAAAGGGTTTTGTGAGGCTTGTTGAGGATCGGAAAGAAGTTGGGGGGCTTTACTTTCGTCTATATGATGGGTAAATAAACCTTCTTTTTAGCTCTTGTGATGCCAGGCGTTTTAGTTAAACAATGGGCGTGAGTGAAATAATTTTTAAGTACCGGAGCGTGCTGCAATTTTAAAAAATGGCATATTTCTTCGTATGTCGTTTCTAACAAGATTTCGTAATAAGTAGAATTATGACGGATTTTAAAAGGATTATAAGGTAAAGGCTTTTTAGTTGTTGGCATAGTCCTTTGGCTCCTTTCTGAGTGGTCTTTTTTGCACCCCTTTTAAACGTCTTTCTTGTTATAATATAACAAATCATGCCCAAATAATAAATATTTTTCAAAAAAGGTTTTAAAAATTATGTAAATGCATGTTACAATATATAATATCATAAGTAAAAAAGGAGAGATTAAATGGCAACAGTTAATTATGAATTTGAAACTAATTTCTTAGACGATTTATTCAAAGCAAAAGATAATTTGATAAATATGTCCTATTATTTAATTCATCAAACTCAAAAACAAGAAATAAACGATATAACTAATTTAAAACTACAAAAATTATTTTTTTATAGTTATGCTCATTAAAAGACAAAAACAATTTCCAAAAAATTTTATATTTTTAATATTTCAAATTGTGAAAAATACATTACTTTTATTTCATATTTTTTTATTTATTTTTTTAATTTATATCTTTTGTATAAATTACCTAAAAAAATTTTTTTTCTTCCAGAACCAATTCCTTTTATCAAAAAAATTGATGAAATGCTAGAAACTTTAGGGAACGAATCTTTAAAAAAAGAAAAAGAACGACTTTATCAAGAGATTAAAGCACTTGAAGAACAAAAAACTACTTTAGGCAAACAAAATAATAAATATCAAAAAAAACTCTCAATTAAAGAACAAAAAATTAATGATTTACAAAAAAAAATCGAAAAACAAAGAACAGAATTAAAACAAATTGAAAAAGATTTGTCCAGAAAAACCACAGAAGCTGATAATTCACAATCTATTTCAATGGATAAATATAAAATAAAATTAAAAGAATTAAAAAAACAATTAAAAGTTCAAGAAACTACAAATCAATATATTTTCATAATGATTACTATTGCTTTGACTTTTATGTGTTCTATGATTTTGTTAATTTATACTAATAAAATCCGTATACAGGGTTATAATAATCAAAATTAATTATTTTTTTTAGATAAGGATAATTTCCAAAATGCTAAAATTTTTCTCACTAACTAAAATTTAAAGATTTTTGCAAAATTTTTAAATTTTTTATAAATAATAGAAAATTTTTTTTAATAAGGAGCAACATCGTCAATAAAATGAAGGGAATAAGATATATTTTGATTATTTTTTTTTATTTTTTGTTGTTAATATTTTCTCCAATTGGGGCCATTTCTATACGTAATTATCAAAAGGATATTCAAATTGAATTTCCTATCGAAAATCGTCCGGAATTTAATTATCAAGTTATGTATGAAAAATTTTGGGATGATATTTGTGAACAAAATGGTTTTACCAAAGTTCCTAAATATAAGTTAAATTTCGAAGGTGATAATGGGGGTATAGAAGATAAGAAAATAGAGGATGTTTTTATAAAAGTTTGGGACAAAGATACTTTGTATTCATCAGAAGAAATGTTAACAATACTTAAAGATAAACATAATTCATTTTTTCAAGATTTATCGCAATCAAATTCTGATAGTTATTGGTTGAAAACCTTTCAAAATTTGTTATATTTCAAACAAGAAAATAATAAAAATATTTCATTTATATCAGACATTAAATATGAAGCTATTTTACAAGATAATAGAAAAAATAATAATCAGCAGGATGAACAGTTGAAAATAATATTCGGTTTAGATTCTTCGAGAAAAGAAATAAAAATAAATTGTGATTTAGGGGAATTGCAAGAAAAAGACATAACAAATGAAGGTATAAAAAAAGATATTAGAAAGGTTAATTCAGATTTAGAAAAAGATTTTGAAAAAGATTTAGAAATAAAAATTAATCGATCTGAAAAACAAGCAGAAATCAAACATCCAGAATATTTGGAAACAATAATAGTTAATTACAAACCTGATTTAATTAAAACTATAAAGTTTCAAGTATCCGAAGCAGCACAAATTGGTTATTCTGACTCATGGAAAAGTCTTATAACAAAAATAAAAGATATAAATCGTGGTGATGTTGAGGAGACATTTTTACAAAAATTATATTTTTACCAACAACCGGGAACATCGTTGTTGTTAGAAAAATGTGAATTTGTTCATCCTGATTGTAATGGCTCAGTAATATTTCAACTTAAAGACATTAAAAAGAAAAAAACATAAGAGTTTATTGTTTTGAAAAACCTCAAAAAGGCTTGAAATTAAATGTCCAGACATTCAAACCGAAACCGAAAAGATTTTTATTAAGAAAATTATTCAGAGATAATACGATTTCTTTTAAATCGATTACATTTAAAAATGATATTTATTTAATTATTGACCATAATGAACCAATGGAAAGTTCACGCAAATTCGAATTTCAAGAAGATGGTTTTGAATGGAAAAAAACAAACTCCAATGAAAAATCAGAAGTTATTGGATTTCAACCTACTGGTTATTATACAGCACAAGGGAAATTGAAAAATAATGGAATAGAAGAAGTATATGATTTTAATAAAATAGAGATAACTAAAAACAAAGAAAATATTTTAACATATTTAAAATATTCTCTTATTAAAGAAATTTTACTAACTTTTCCATTTTCTTCTAAAGAAGAACAAGAAAAAAAAGAAGTTGAAATCAAAGAAATTATTAAAACATTTACAATATCGTAAATAATTTAATTTTATAGAAATAAATTAAAAATTTTTGAATTTAAAGTAAAAAAATATAAAAATATCAAACTATATTGATAGAAAGATGGTTTTTATTGGAAAAGAAATCAAAATTAAATATATATAATATTGTTTTGTTTTTATTATTGTTAATTATTGCTTGTGGCGTTTTGTTTTATATATTAAAAATATTAGGTTTTTTAGAATTTATTAAAAAAAAACTCAACAAGAACAAACTCAATCAATAAAATTACACGATGATACATTAGAAGAAATAGTAGATAGAATTTTTGAACCATATAAAGAATCTATTCAACAAGAAAATAAAAAAAATGATCAAAATTTTACTAATTTTAATCAAAATTTTCAAGATTTTAAAAATGTTTTAAAAACCGAAATAAAAAAAATTGTACAACAAATGGGAGGCGAAAATGTCAGTGATGATTTAACTGAATATGAAAGTAAAATAGATGAATTGACATATAAAATTGATCGTCCTAATTATAAAAGTTTAAAAAGTTTAGAACAATTAATTGGCTTACAAACAGAAAAAGCGGCATTAGGAGATTTAAATACTTGTATGACTTATTCGCCTTCTTTAGAACGTTATCAACAAAAACCTCCAATAGGAATTATTTTTCACGGAGTTCCCGGAACTGGAAAAACTACTCTTGCAAGAGCTTTAGCAAAAACTACTAATTTTAATTATATTGAAATCGATGGAACTAATTTTCAAAAATATAATTCTAAAGAGGGGATTAAAATGGTAGATGCTTTATTTAAAAAAACACAAGAAATGGAAAGAGTTATTGTTTGTATTGATGAATGTGAAAATACTTGGGGTAATTTAACTAAAGCCGAAAATCAAGCAACCAAAAATATTGTAACTAAATTTAAAAATTCTTTTACTTCAATTAATAATCAAAATCGTTCTAATAAAGTTTTTTGGATTGGAACTACTAATCATCTGGAAGATATTGATGACGCTATTTTATCTCGTTTTGATTACAAAATAGAAGTTAAACCTTTAGATTTAACAAGTCGTAAAGAATATTTTGAAAAAGTATTTATTGCAAAATTAAAACAAGAAAGTTTAATATCTGAAGATGCCATTAATTATTTAATTAATGAGCTAGCACCGGCAATTGAAAAATTTCCTGAATTAAAAACATTTCGTGATATGGAAGCTTTAATAAGATTGTCTATTATCAAAGCGATTCAAAGATTTAAACAGGATAAGATTCCACCAGAACAAATTACTAGAAAAGATTTAGAACTCGTTTTTAATAATAAAAAACAAGAAATTGCAGATGCAAGAAGTTGGAATTCTATTAATACAAAAAATAATTTTAAAAAATAAAATAAATAAAGGAAGTATCAAGCGTTGAGAGAAAATAAGAATTTATTAAATATTAGACAAATATCCATGATATTATTATTAACTTTACCTTTAATAACTTTGATAGCAGTTAGTGCAGCGGTATTAAGTCAGTATCATGCTACAATAAAATCAGAATTTATAGTAGGTAAGAGACCTCAAACGGATAAAACAGTAGAAGAACTACAAAAAGATTTTACTGTAATGGAATTAAAAGAAAAAAGTGATCAAAAAGTATCGTGGGAAAATAGTGGAAATAATATTATGCCAACCACCAATAATACTTTTTCAATTGTAGCTGATTATCCGGTATTCGCAAATCAAGGTAAAGTTAAAAAAGTTTATGAAATAAAATTAAACGAAAATATTCGTGCTAAAAAAGATTTATTTGTTCATTTAAAAGATATGCAACAATATTTTATTAACAAAACCAATGATCAGTCAACAAATGATTCAATAGACTCTACTTCTGCTAATGAACAATTTTTAGAAATAGAATCTATTAAATGGTTATCATCCGATGATCAACCGTTAGATGATAAAAAAGATACAAATAACTTAAACTTAGGTAAAACACTTTTATTAAAAGGACCAAAAAAACTACCAGGAGAAACGGACTTGATTACGGAAGCTCAATTAAAAGCAGATCCTAAATTATTTGAAAAATTTAAAGAACAATATGAAAAAAGTGATACAATCAAATTAGCAATTAATTTTAAAATTAATCAAGTCAAAATGGAAAATAAAGGACTTTGGGATGCAAATAGTAATTATTTAAATTCAGACGGTCAAATTAAACTAGGGGCTCAATTCAAAGTATTTACTGATGAAAATTAAAGATAATTAAACTAAAAAACAAGATAATTAATATTTAAACCAATTTAATCTATAATTGTCAAATAAAACTAAACTATTTATTTTTGAAATAAATAGTTTAGTTTTTTATGTTTAAATTCAGGTTTTTATTATAATTTATACAACAATTATGAATATAAAAAAATAACCCGATATAATTTAATTTGATTTTTTATATTAATTTTTTGTCTAAATATTTTGTTTTTAAAATTAATAAAGTATATTTTTTAGTTAAATTAGAAAATTTAAAACATTAAATATTATAAAATATTATACTTCTTTTTTAATAATTATTTTTATATCTTATTTATATTATGTTGCTAAATAGAAAATTTCTCCCAAATTACGTTATATTACTGAAATTATGTTTATAATTTTTTATATAAGTGGTATTTTTATTACTTCATTTCAAATTTTTAATAATAATACAGTTATTTTTCTTTTGTTTTTCAAATAGTTTTCGGAAGTTTTATGCGGATTCTTCATTTAGAAAGTCTTGGATACTTTTGTTCAAGACGAATTTCCTAAAAAATATGAATATATTGTTATTAATCTCATGTTTATGAATAATGTATTTTCAATTTTTTTTGCCTTTGTTAATATTATTTTAAGAATTTTAAAATGGTTAGGTTTCACTAAAAGAAAATAGTTTTTATCTTTGAAAATTAACAAAATAATAAAAAGTAATTAATTATAAAATGAATAAAAACAGATAAATTAAACATAAACCAGCGATCGATTTAGTGATTAATTTATATAGCAACAGAACTGCTTTTGATTTAAGCAAACAAACCCATAATGAAGATTCTTGGCAATATTCCTTTAACGATCTGGATTACTTACATAACAAACCTATCGATAATCAACACACACACACATATATATATAACTATTATTCAACTTATCCGATAAATGAGAATTGATTGCTAATATCCTAAATACAAGGCTAATTCCATCATATCTTTTTCCCAAATTAAGCACTTTTTACTAAACATAATTTCACAAGAATAAGGCCCTTTCTTTGCTTTTTATATTTTCTAATCTCTTCTTTCTTTTGCCAAATGATCTTTTTTTTGATATAATAATAAGTAATTAGTATATTTATATAAGATAAGAAAAAGAGGTGTTAATTATTAAAAATAGATTATTTTTTTTTGATATCGATGAAACTTTATATAGTAATAAGAAAAAAGCTATTTTACCACAAACCAAAAAATTAATTTTAAAATTATCTCAAATGCCTAATACTATTTTAGGAATAGCAACAGGTAGAAATTACCGTAATTTAAACGCTGTTGAAGAATTATTGCCGTTATTTAAATATTTTGTTCTGATGAACGGTTCTTTAACTATTTATGATGGCAAAATTATAGACGAATCTCCCATTCCTACAGAACATATTGAAGAAGTTCATAAAAGAATTCAAAACTATCAAATGATGGCTACTAGTATAGGAATTAATGAAGCGGGTTTATATTTTGTCGAAAAGAAAGATGATATGAACCTAGTCCAAGAATATAAGAAAAATTTAGATTTTAAAATTGATAACCAATTTTACTTAAAAGAAAGAATTTATCTTTTAATCGTGGCAGGAGCAGATAAAGACAAATTAGCCCCTTTATTTAAAGATCTAGACTATTTCAATATTTGTGTATGGAAAAATCATATCGATTTAACCGTTAAAGGCGTTAATAAGTACTACGGAATTAAAAAAATTAAAGACAAATATCCTGATCATCAATTAATTTGTATGGGAGACGGTTCTAATGATATTGAAATGTTAGAAGCGGCTGATATTGGTATTGCGATGGGAAATAGTTTATATCCTAAAGTAAAAGCAGCAGCTAATATTGTTTCTCCTCATATAGATGATGATAAAATGTATGATTTTTACGAAGAACATATTTTATAAGATATCATTATTTTTTAGAAAAAAACAATTTTAAACATCTTTTAACTTTATACAAAGCGTTTCCTACTCTTTTTGATCCAAAAAGGGATTAAAGAACAACCCAATAAAGCTTGAAAAAATGTTTATTTATTGTTTTTTTATTAATAACAAATTTTTTAAATTAAAAGGGTTATAATGGATAAAAAAACACAAGAATTACATATCTTTTCCCTCAAATTTGAACAATTAAAAGAGAAAGAAAAAGATCTTTTTTCGCGTATCGTTAATAAACTATTTCAAGTGAATTATTTAACGTTGCAAAAAATGGCAGATGCTAATGATTATCGTTTTATTTTATTACACCGAGAACTTTTTTATTCTTTTTTTCAATTAGCAGATTTTGAGTTAGAAATTAAAAAACATGATGAAGTTATTTTTATTCATAATTTACATCATTTTAATAAATTAAAATTAAAAAAAGAAGAAAGTTTGATTTTATTTATCTTTCGTATCTTGTTTCAACAAAAAAAAGAAACAAAACCTTCTAAAACTAAAATAGAAGTGTTTTTGCAGGATATTTTTAAAGAATTAAAACATATTGGTTATTTTGAAGTGCAAAAATTCAAAAAAGAAACAGTTAAAAAAACTTTAACGATGTTGCGTCAATATAATATTATTGATTATTCGGATCATAACAATCACTTGTCTGATGATTTAACCATTACCATTTATCCTTCTATTCTTTATTTAATTGATATAGAGATGATTAAACATTATCAAGAACTCTTTCTTTTGAAGCAAAGCAAAAACCCAGATGAAAAAATTAACTAAGATACAATTGGTAAACTGGCATTTATTCTCTTCTCAAACGATTGAAATAACCGGAAATGCTTTAATTTCTGGCGACAATGGAGCGGGTAAATCAACTTTATTAGATGCTTTACAATATGTTTTAATTGGTGAGAGAAAAAATGTTAAATTCAATTTAGCGGCTAACGTGAACGCTAAACGTTCTTTAGAAAGTTATATGAGAGGCAAGATAGGTGCCGAAAATAAGGAGTTTTTAAGGAATGGGGATGTTATTACCCATATTGCGTTAGAATTTGTGGATGAGGAAACTCAAGAACACACTATTTTAGGTTGTGTTTTGGAATTGCCTCAAAGAGGAGTTTTAAAAGAAAGGTTTTATCTTTATGAAAATATAGCCTTAAAAAGTGACCTTTTTATTTCTAATAATAAACCGAAAAACCATAAACAATTAGCGGAATATTTACGAGCGCATACAAAAGATTTTAGTTTTTTTGACACCAAAACACAATATAAACAAGCTATCGGTAAATATTTAAATATTAATGTCGCTAAATATTTAGAAATTTTACCCAAAGCGTTAGCGTTTAAACCGCTTAATTTGCAAAATTTTGTTTTTGATTTTTTATTAGAAGAAAACCCGATTAATATTTCGAGTTTAAAAAATAGTGTTCGCCAATTGAAAAAAATAGAGTCTCAAATAGAATTAGACAAAAACAAATTACAGCAATTAATCGTTATTATTGATGCAGAAAAAAAATTTAAATTCTTAGACGAACAAATCAAAATTAACTCTTTAGTAGAGAAAAAAGTTTTAATAGCGAAATATCACAACAATTTAGAAAACATGTTGGTTAAAAAAGAACAAGAGGTTCTGAAAATTAACCATTTGTTAGAAGAAAAACAGAATATCAACGCTTCTATTGAAAATTTAAACAATCATTTGTTACAATTGCAAAACAACCATTCTCAAGGCGATTTAAGTCAATTATTTTATTCTTTACAAAAAGAATTATCCCAAAAACAAACTTTTTGCCAAGATTTGCAAAGTCAAATAGATTTTTTTCAAGAGAGATTGCAAGCTGAACAAAAAATCTTAAAAGAATTGTATTGTTTGCAACCGGATGATATTATTCATCAAACAGCCGAAGAAATAGCATGTTTTTTAATTGCCCCAAAACCATTTGATATTTATTCGGAATTGAAAAAAACCATGTTGGAGATGACTGATTATTTATCCCAAGAAATTCTGAATTTTAATATCGCACAAAATGACGTTCAAAAAGAGATCAAGTTTTTGCAACAACAAATTGCTGAAAAAAACTCCACTTTTCAAGCCATGAATAATATCACTAAAATATATAATCCTAACGTTAAAAAACTAGTGACTTTATTAAACGAAAAATTAAGTCTTTTTTATAAAAAAGAGATCCATATCCATCCTTTTTGCGAATTGATTGATATTAATGATGAATTATGGCGCAATTCTATTGAAGGTTTTTTAGGTAGTCGGAAATTTAATTTAATCGTGGAAGCAGGCTATTTTGATCAAGCTTTAAAAATATATGAAAAATTTCAAACTAGTGAAAAGATTTATGACGTTGGTTTGGTGAATGTAGATAAAATACCGGATGTAGATGATAATCCTCATAGTTTAGCGGATAAAATAACTAGCAACCATAAAGATGCTTTAACATACGCTAAATTATTGTTATCACATATCATCTGCGAAACTGATGTAACCCAATTAAAAAACTATAAAACCGCGATTACTCCTCAAGGAATGATTTATAGTAGTTATACCGCGAAACAATTAAATCCGAAAAGTTACCAAATTCCTTATATCGGTAACGAATCTAAAGAAATACGTAAAAAAATACTTTTATCAGAAATTAATACTTTAAAAGACTATTTAAACCAAAAACAAAATATTTTTATGAAAAATAAAAGTATTATTGAATTAATGAGAAAAAGTAAAGTCTTTTCTTTGGTTAATAATGATCAGTTTACCGTCTATAAAAAAATATCTGACAATGAGCAAGAAATAGTTGTTATTAACCATAAAATAGAACAATTCCGCAGTCAACAAAATGTGGAACAAATAGAAGATAATTTAAAAAAGATTAAAAAAGATAAACAAATTCTTAACGAATCATTAGATCTTGTTTTATTAAAAATTGTGGAAAGCAAAAACAAGTATAATATGTATGAAGAGAAAATAAATTTTCTTCAAAAAAGATTAGTGGAATTGCAAAAAGATTTATACGCTATAGAACAAAAAGAAGTAGTTAATTTAGAAAAAGTTCCCGTTCAATTGCAAAATTATTTAACTACTTACCAAAACAATTATGAATATATTTTACACTATATACAAGATAACGTTAAAACTATTGAGAATCAAAAAAACGCTCAACACCTTGATTTGACGAAGTATATGAACTTATACATTGGGACTTATCATCTAAGCGCTATTGAGGCAAAATTAGAATATTTTGATTATTTCGTACAAGAATATAATTTAATTAGCTCCAAAAATTTGATCACTTACGAACAAGAAGCAAAAGAGTTAAGTTCCAAAACCGAAATTATTTTTAAAGAAGAATTCGTTAATAAACTCAAAGAAAGTATTGAAAACGCTAAACAACAAATTAAAAAATTAAACGAACTTTTAAAAAATAGACCTTTTGGCGATGATAGCTATCAAATTATTACCAAAGCCTCTGATGATCCTGAATATAAAAAATATTATTCCATGATTGTAGAAGATAACCTAACACAAGAGATTAATTTATTTTCCGAGAACGCTTCTTCTTATAAAGATATTTTATTAGACGAATTATTTCAAAAAATAATTTATTTTGAAGAAGGATATGAAGCGATAGCTTATGAATTTTTAGATTATCGTAATTATTTAACTTATGATATTAAAATTAACGATATTTACGGAAATGTATCTTTATTTTCTAAAATTTTTCGTGAAAAATCTGGTGGAGAAACTCAAGTACCTTTTTACATTATTATTGGCATTTGTTTTGAACAATTATTAAGCGCAAACGCTGTTCATAAAGGTTGTTTAGTTTTATTTGATGAAGCTTTTAATAATATGGATGAAAATAGAATCGAATCCATGATGTATTTTTTTAACCAATTAAACATTCAATTTTTAATCGCTATTCCGCCTCAAAGGATTGCTGATATTTCCCCTTATGTAACCACTAATTTAATTATCGTCAAAGATAATAATCATGTTATGGTAGAAAGTTTTACTAAATTAGCTTAAAAAAATTTTTTTAAAGAAAATAAATTAATTAGCAAAGAAAAATCCCAAAATGAAACAAAAATTAAAAACATCGTCTTTTCCATCATTAATATTTATTGCATTTGTTATAATAGTCACTTTCATCAAATGTATGTTTTTAGATAAGTTAAAACCATCAGACATGCATCATTTTGAACCCACGCGCTTTTGTCAATTAACTTTAGGTTTCTTATTAATGGTTTTTGCTATTTATTTTTTTATTTTACCGCAAGAATTAATTATAGGAGGTCTAGAAGCGCTTTGCTTATTTTTAGATAAAGTGTTTTTTTACAAAATAAAGGAGAAAAAACAAAACTATTGGTTTAGCAGTAACAACGGTATCTTGTTTTTCCGTATTTTTATTATTTCATTTGGCGCTATTTCGCATAAGACATGGTTTTTTTTATTAACACTTTTTGTGGCTTCCCTATTTTCTATTTTGTTTAAAATATTAGAATATTGGCAAATAGATAGAGTATTTTTATTAAATAAATTCCCAGATAAGGTTAAAAATAACATTATTTATCGCTTATCCTTATCTTCCGTTATTATTGGTGTTTTTATCGGTATAGGAGCTGGTTTGGTGATCGGAAACAATTCTTCTACGGGTGGAACTGATTTCGTCTTCAAAGTTTTACACAATTTTATAGAAGAACATATTACCATTGAATTTCCTATGATTTTATTAATTATAGACGGTTCTATTTTGGTCGCTTCTTTCATTATCGATTATTTTAGACAAATAGATGTTAAAAAGAATATTGTTATTAAATACGTTTTTTCTATTATTACTTTTGCTATCGCTATCAGTTTGACCACTTTAGTGAGTAATTGGGTTAAATAAAATCTCTTTCTAATAAATACGTCTTAGTGAGACTACTTCTTGTATTGGTTTTTTCTTTATATGTCTTCAACCTGATAAATAAGTCTTATTTTAGGCCAAAAATAAAAAAATGAAGAAAAAAGAAATATAGTTGTAATATTTATGGTTTTTTTTTGATACAATTTTAATGTATTGTTGTATAAAAAATTTTTAAAGAATTCATTTTATTATATGAATTTTATCATTTGAAAAGATTTATAATAAAAGGAGAAACAAATAATGCCATATATTACTGATATTTTATCTCGCGAAGTTTTAGATTCTAGAGGAAATCCTACTGTAGAAGTTGAAGTTAAAACATCTGAAGTTATAGGGAGAGCTATTGTTCCTTCTGGCGCTTCAACTGGATTATACGAAGCTGTTGAATTAAGAGACAAAGATGAAAAAAGATATTTAGGCAAAGGCGTTTTACAAGCGGTAGAAAACGTAGTAAAAGTGATTAAACCTGTTTTAATGGATGTATCCGTATTAGAACAAAAAGCTATCGACCAAGCGATGATTGAACTTGATGGTACGCCAAATAAATCTAAATTAGGGGCTAACGCTATTTTAGGCGTTTCATTGGCCGTGGCTAAAGCAGCTGCTTCATATTTAAATTTGGAACTTTATGAATATTTAGGTGGAGTTCAACCAAAACAATTGCCAGTGCCAATGATTAATATTATAAACGGCGGAGCCCATGCTTCCAATAGTGTTGATTTTCAAGAATTTATGATTTTACCCGTGGGAGCTCCTACTTTTAAAGAAGCTTTAAGATATGGTACTGAAATTTTTCATCATTTAGGCAAACTGTTAAAACAAAAAGGTTATCCTACAACAGTAGGAGATGAAGGAGGATATGCTCCTGATTTATCTTCTAACGAAGAGGTTTTACAAATTATTTTGCAAGCTATTAATAACGCTGGTTATAAACCAGGAGAAGACATTTATTTAGGTATGGACGTTGCTGCTTCAGAATTTTATAACGCAGAACAGAAAAAATATGTTTTAGTTTCTGAAAATAACAAATCTTTCACAAGTGCTGAATTAATCGCTTTTTATGAAAAATTAGTTAATAAATACCCTATTTTATCAATTGAAGATGGTTTAGATCAAAACGATTGGGAAGGATGGAAGTTATTAACTAGCAAATTAGGACACAAAGTTCAAATAGTGGGTGATGATTTATTCGTGACTAACGTAGAAAGATTATCGCAAGGAATTAAAGAAAAAACGGCTAATTCTATTTTGATTAAATTAAACCAAATCGGCACTTTAACAGAAACGTTAGAAGCTATTGAAATGGCTAAAAAAGCTTCCCTTACAGCTGTTATTTCTCATCGTAGTGGAGAGACGGAAGATACTACTATCGCTGATTTAGTTGTGGCAACTAACGCAGGTCAAATCAAAACTGGTTCCTGCTCTAGAACTGACCGTATCGCTAAATATAATCAATTATTAAGAATTGAAGACAATTTACAAAATGCTCCTTATTTAGGGTTAAAAGCTTTTTATAATTTAAAAAAATAATCATTTTTACGCATTAATGGCTCTTTTTTGGTCAAATTCTTAGGTAGGAAAGAAAAATGAGGAAATTTATTTTGGAATCTTTTGTTGGTCTTATTATTTTAGATGGTTTAGGAATCTCTCGCCAAAAAAAAATAACGCTGTTTTGTTAGCTAAGACGCCTTATTTGGATTCTCTTTTTAAAAGTTACCCCCACAACGCCTTGGTGGCGTCAGGGGAAGCCGTTGGTTTGCCTGAAGGACAAATGGGCAACAGCGAAGTGGGTCATTTAAATTTAGGCGCTGGCAGAATAGTTTACCAATCTTTAACCAAAATCAACAAAGCTATTAAAGAAAAAACTTTTTTTCAAAACGAAAGTTTTTTACAAGTCATAAAACATGTTAAAAAACACAATAGTAAACTGCATCTTGTGGGCATGATTTCTGATGGCGGTATTCACTCCCATATCAACCACGCTAAAGCTTTATTAGAAATGGCTGAACAAAATAATTTAACCAAAAAAACTTATTTACACGCTTTTACCGATGGACGCGACACATTACCTAAATCGGGTTTAAACCATCTTAAACCCCTTTTAGAGCAAAAAGTTAAAATTGCTTCTGTAGCGGGTCGTTATTATGCTATGGATCGTGATAATAACTGGGAGCGTATTAATGTGGTTTATAATATGTTAGTTTCTCAAAAAGCACCGATAATAGAGTCAGTAATAGATTATATGGAACAATCTTATCGCGACAATATTACTGATGAATTTATCAAACCGGCTATTACGGATGTTAATGGTTTAATCGAAGATAACGATGGTGTGATCTTTTTTAATTTTAGACCTGATCGTATCGTCCGTTTAGCGACCGCTTTGTCCAATCCTGTTAAAACTGATTTTTTTATCACTCCTGGCAAAACTTCTTTTCAAGGCGAAAAAAAATTAAATAATGTTTTATGTGCAATTATGTCTCCTTATGCCGAAAGCGTGAAAGGTATGGTAGCTTTTCAAAAAGAAAATTTAACTAATACTTTTGGCGAAGTGGTAGCTAACCATAATTTAGAACAATTAAGGATAGCGGAAACAGAAAAATATCCTCACGTGACTTTCTTTTTTAACGGTTCTCAGCATGTTAAATTAAAAGGTTGTGAGGAAATTTTGATTCCTTCTCCTGCGGTTCCGACTTATGATTTAAAGCCAGAAATGAGCGCTTTAGAAATCGCCGCCAAAGCGAAAGAAGCTATTTTATCTAAGCAATATCAAACGATGGTGTTAAATTTTGCCAATCCGGATATGGTCGGTCATACAGGTTCTTTAGAAGCGACTATCGCAGCTGTCGAAGCAACCGATAAAGCTTTAAAAACTGTAGTAGAAGCTATTTTATCTATAGGCGGAAAAGCTGTTGTGGTGGCGGACCACGGAAACGCCGAACAAATGGCAGATGAAAAAGGTCGTCCTAATACCGCTCATACTACTAATTTAGTACCTGTCATTGTCACGGATGAAAATGTTTCTGTGAATAAAGGTGCTTTATGCGACGTAGCTCCGACTTTATTAGAATTATTGAAAATACCTCAACCCCAAGAAATGACGGGAAAATCTTTAATAAAATAAATTAACCTTTTAATGGTTAAAAAATATGTTAATCGAACAATAAATTATATTTAAGAAAAGGTAAAATAATGCAAGAGAATAAAACCAAAATTATTTGTACTTTAGGACCTGCATCTTATGATGTTAACGTTTTAAAACAATTGATGCTTTCTGGTATGAATGTAGCGAGATTTAATTTTTCTCACGCTCAATATGATAACAGTAAAAAATTACTGAAAACTATTCGTGATTTAAATCAAGAATTAAATACTCATGTGGCTACTTTATTAGACACCAAAGGGCCGGAAGTAAGAACCCATGAATTTGACGGAGAAGTCGCTATTACTAAAGATTCTTTAGTAAGAATAACTACTGAAGAAGTGCTAGGCAATGCCTCTTTGTTCTCTGTTACTTATCCTGGTTTTTATGATGAATTAAATGTAGGCGATGTGGTTAACGTTGATGATGGTTATTTATCTTTAGAAATCGTTGATAAAGACGCTCAGAAAAAAGAATTAGTAACGAAAGCGAAAAACACTCATGTTGTGAAATCACGTCGTGGGGTTAACGTTCCTAATGTTAGTTTAAACATTCCTTTTGTTTCAAAAAAAGACTGTCAAGACGTTCTTTTCGCTTCAGAACAAAATTACGATTATATCGCTGCTTCTTTCGTTAGAAACGCAGAAGACGTGTTAGAATTGAGAAAAATTTTAAAAGAACAAAACAACGACCATATTCGTATTATCTCTAAAATTGAAAACCAAGAAGGGGTTGACAATTTAGACGAAATTATTGAAGTATCTGATGGCATTATGGTGGCTAGAGGAGATTTAGGCATTGAAGTTCCAGGCGAAATGGTTCCTTTATACCAAACAACTATCATTGAAAAATGTTTAGAAGAAGGTAAAACTGTTGTGGTAGCTACGCAAATGTTAGAATCTATGCAAAAAAACCCTCGTCCAACTAAAGCCGAAATTTCAGATGTTTATAACGCTGTTAAAGAAGGTAGTACTGCCACTATGTTATCCGGAGAATCCGCTTCAGGAGAATATCCAGTAGAAGCAGTGCAATTTATGCATAAAATAAACAAACAAGCTGAAAAGGCGCGTGAAGATGAATTTTTTGCTCCTCTTTACGAACCAAAAAGTTTACAAGAATATCTTTTATTAAGTGCAGCGGAATTATCAGTTCGTTATCCTATTAAAGCGATTCTTGTTAACAATCGGGAAGATGCTGAAAGCATTTCCAAATTCCACCCTTCTGTTCCTGTTTTAGCAACAGTTCAAGACGAAAAAGAAGCTAATTTATTAGCTTTAAGTTACGGCATCACTCCGGTTTTAAACCAAGCGGAATTAGACCGTAAACTAGACGCTTTAACTGAGGACGAAGACGGAGACATCATAGTAGTTACTGAAGGAAAAATAGAAATTAAATAATTTATCCTTAAAAAACCCTTAAAAAGGGTTTTTAACTAAAATAATGACTTCTTGGAACTAAACAAAACAAGGGATCAAAAGAGTCCTATTTGTGAAGAAACAATAAAATTATCGACAATATTTGACAAAAATTAAAAAAATAAGTTAAAATTAAAGATGGTCTTAAATTTATATTTTTTTCGTTTAAATACATCATTATTAAGATTTTCTTCACTAATTGTTTGCCCTTGTATTTAAACCAAAAAAATTATTTTAACAATTGTTCTTGAAGAAAGCTTTTGCTTAAAATAAAAAAAACAAGAAATTTAATTTTTCAAGCAACATGTTATTTGTGCGGCTAAATTAATCTTTACAAAAATTATTTAAAAAAATAAAAGGAGTTAATTTTCGAAATGACATTAAGTAAATCTTATGATCCTTTGAAAAAACAAAGATTACAAATTTTGGATTCAGAAGGAAATGTAGTTAATCCACAATTAGAACCAAAAATACCTGAAGAAAAACTGTTAAAAATGTATAAAACTATGGTTTTAGCAAGAGTTTCTGACATTAAAGCGGTTCAATACCAACGTCAAGGCAGAATGTTGTCTTACGTTATTAACAGAGGACATGAAGGTGGTCAAGTTGGTTCAGCAGCAGCTTTAGAAGACCAAGACTGGGTTTCACCTTATTTCCGTGATATTGGGATTTATTTATACCGTGGTATTCCTTTAGAAAACATATACCTTTATTGGTATGGTAACGAAAAAGGTTCTAAAATGGATCCTTCTAAACGTATTTTACCAGTTAATATTATTATTGGTTCAGGAATCAATATTGGTGCTGGTTTGGCTTTAGCAAGTAAATTGCAAAACAAAAAAGAAGTTACAATAGCTACTATTGGTGATGGTGGAACAGCTCATGAAGAATTTTATGCTGGTTTGAATTACGCATCTGTTTATAAAGCTCCTTTAGTGGTATTGATTCAAAATAATCAATACGCTATTTCTACTCCAAGAAAAGTAGCTTCTAACTCTGAAACTTTAGCACAAAAATCCTATGCTTTCGGTATTCCTGGCATTCAAGTAGATGGTAATGACGTTTTAGCTGTTTATGCATCTGTTAAAGAATTTACCGAAGCAGCGCGTAATGGCGAAGGAGCTAGTTTAATTGAAATCTTTACTTACCGTATGGGAGCTCATACTACTAATGATAACCCTAACTTATACCGTTCTAAAGAAGAAGAGGAAGAATGGAATAAAAAAGATCCTATCGAACGTTTTAAAAAATATTTATTGAAAAAAAACGTTTTAACTGAAGAAATGGTGGAACAAATCAATCAAGAAGCAGAAAAATACGTTTCCGAAGTACATGAAAAAATTACTTCTTACGGCGCTAATGTAGAACCGATTGAAATTTTCGAACATCTTTACCATGAAATGACACCTCAATTAAAAGAACAACACGCAGAATACGAACAATTTTTAAAATCAAAAGAAGAAGGTAAATAAAAATGGCTTTAATGAATTTATTGCAAGCGGTTAATCATACCTTAGATCTCCAATTAGCTAAAAACCCTAAAGTAGTTGTTTTTGGTCAAGATATTGGTAAATTAGGAGGAGTTTTCCGTGTTACTGCAGGATTGCAAAAAAAATACGGAGAATCTCGTGTTTTCGATACTCCTATAGCTGAATCTGCTATCGTTGGTAGTGCGATCGGAATGTCTATAAACGGTTTAATTCCTGTAGCTGAAATTCAATTTGATGGTTTCCTTTATGTGGGATTAGAAGATTTAATCGCTCATGCTGCGAGAATGAGAAATCGTACTCGTAATAGTTTTTCTTGTCCTATGGTTTTAAAAGTTCCTGTTGGTGGTGGAGTTAAAGCATTAGAGCATCACTCAGAGAGTTTAGAAGTTATTTTAGGTTCTATTCCTGGTTTAAAAGTGGTAGTTCCTTCTAATCCTCACGACGCTAAAGGTCTTTTAATTGCCGCTATTAATAGCCCAGATCCAGTTGTTTACATGGAACCTAAATATTTATATCGTGCAGGAAAACAAGAAGTTCCTGAAGAAGAATACGAAATAGAAATTGGTAAAGCGAACTTGGTTAAAGAAGGTACAGATGTAACTGTAATCGCTTGGAGTTCGGCTGTTTCCATCGTTCAATCCGCTTTAGAAAAACTAGAAGCTGATGATATTTCTGTAGAATTAGTGGATTTAAGAACTATTAATCCGATTGATAGAGAAACAGTGCTTCATTCTGTAAAAAAAACTGGTAGATTAGTTGTAGTACATGAAGCTACTAAAACTTATGGACCAGCTGGTGAATTAATTACTTTAGTAAATGAATACGCTTTTGATTATTTAAAAGCTGCTCCTAGTCGTGTAACAGGTCATGATATCATCATGCCTTTAGCCAGAGGAGAATATCATCAATTTTTAAACGCTGATAAAGTAATTTATGGCGTAAAAAAAGTTTTAAAAATAATTTAAACAAAAAAATTTAAACAAATGAATGAGGGTAATAATATGTATGAATTAAAATTTGCTGATATAGGTGAAGGGATTAACGAAGGAACCATTTTAACTTGGAACTGCAAAGTTGGAGACCAAGTTAAAGAAGGCGATGTTTTAGTAATTGTTGAAACTGATAAATTACAAGCTGACATAACTTCCCCTAAAACTGGTACTATTACTAAAATAGGTCACCAAGAGGGCGAAAATGTTAACGTTGGAGATGTTTTAGCTGTTATTGAAGAAAAATAATTTAAATAAAAAAAGGACGTTTTAAAAATGACAAATAATAACGACAATGTTTTAAACCCTACAAAAGAAACTGTAGCAAACAACACAAATACTAATAATAACATAGAAGACGTAAAAATTCAAAAAATTTCTCGTTTAAGAAAAATAATTGCTAAAAAAATGAGCATTTCCAAAACAGTTATTCCTGAAGTAACTTTAATGGATGAAGTGGATATTACTAATTTAGTAGCTTTAAGAACTCAAATGAAACCATTAGCTCAAGAAAAAGGCATTAAATTAACTTATATGGCTTTTATCGCTAAAGCGGTTGTTTTATCTTTAAAAGAATATCCTGTTTTTAACGCTAGTTTTGATGATGAAAAAGAAGAATTAATCATTAAAAACTATATTAACTTAGGAATCGCTATTGACACTAAAGATGGATTAATTGTTCCTAATATTAAAAACGTTGATAATTTAAGTGTTTTAGAATTAGCGAAAGAAATCCACACTTTATCTGTTAACACAGTGGGAAGAAAATTACAATTGTCTCAATTGCAAAAAGGTACTTTTACTTTAAGTAATTTTGGGGCCATTGATATTGCTTACGGTACGCCAATTATTAATCATCCGGAATTAGCTATTCTTGGTATTGGTAAAATAGTTAAAAAACCAATAGTTAAAAAAGGCGAAATTGTTGTAGCTGATATGTTGCCTCTATCTTTAACGATCGATCACCGTATTATCGATGGTGCTGATGGCGGAAGATTATTGCAAAAAATTAAAGAATTATTAAACGATGTTAAAACTTTAGAAAATGATTTCACTGCTTTATAAAGAGGGAAATTATTTTTTGACTGAATTATAAAAAAGAGAAGTAAATTGATGGAAAGATATGATATTTTAATTATTGGCGGAGGACCTGGTGGTTATATCTCAGCTATTAAAGCATCTCAAATGGGAGCTAAAGTTGCTTTAGTAGAAGACCATAAATTAGGCGGAATTTGTTTAAATTACGGTTGTATACCAACTAAAGCTTTTTTAAAAAGCGCTAAAATTTTTGACCTTTTAAAACATTCTAAAGAATACGGTATCGAAACCAATACAGACGTAGAAGTGAATTGGACTTCTGTATTAGAACGTAAAAACAAAATAGTTAAACAATTAACTAACGGCATTTCTTTCTTAATGAAAAAAAATAAAATTGATGTTTATAATGGATTTGCCGATGCGTTATCAGCTCATCAAGTTCAAGTAGGCGATAAAGTTTTAGAAACTAAAAAACTTATTATTGCTACGGGAGCGAGCGCGTTTATTCCTCCGATTAAAGGTGCTAAAGAAGCATACGAAAATAAATACTTATACACAAGTAAAGAATTAGTTCAATTGGAAAAATTTCCGAAAAAATTAGTTATTATTGGTGGCGGAGTTATCGGTGTAGAGTTTGCGACTATTTTTAATAAATTCGGCGCTGAAGTAATTATTTTAGAAAGAGCGAACTCTATCTTAAATGTTATGGATAAAGATATTGTTGATGCTTACACTAAAAAATTAAAAAGCAACCAAATTAAAATTTTAACTGAAGCTGCAGTAGTGGAAATCGATAATAATAAAGTGCATTACATTTATGAAAACAAAACACACGTGGAAGAAGCTGATGTTGTTTTAATGGCAACCGGAACTAAACCTAATTTAAAAGGGATAGAAAAGCTGAATTTACAAACCGACAGAACAGGAGTTATGACAGACGGCTTTTTAAAAACTTCTTTAGAAGACGTTTACGCTATTGGCGATGTTAACGGTAAATATATGTTAGCCCACGTATCGAGCCATGAAGGAATTATCGCTGTTACTCATGCTTTAGAAGCTGACGCTCATTTAAAACCAATGAATTACGATCGCGTGCCTTCCTGTGTTTACGGTTTCCCTGAAATCGCCACTATCGGTTGGACTGAAGAACGAGTGAAAGTTAAAGACATTGAATATAAAGTGTCTAAAGTTCCTGTTAAAGCGATCGGTAAAGCTTTAGCTGACGGTGAAACAGATGGTTTTGCTAAATTAATCGTTGATAAAAAAGATCTTAAAGTTTTAGGAATGCATATTTTCTCTTATAATGCTACTGAATTAATTATTGAAATTGGCGTAACTATGGAATTAGAAGGAACAGCTCATGATGTTGTTCACGCTATTCACCCACATCCAACTTTATCTGAATTAACTTTAGAAACTTTTTTAGGCGCGATTGATAAACCAATCCATATGTAAAAATAATACTTTTTAATGAAAAAAATAACCCATTTTTATGAGTTATTTTTTTCTAATTTTAATGATAAAATTTATTATTGAATAACCAAATATTATGATTAAAAAGAGAAATAAAAAATGTTAATTGATACTCACGCTCATCTTAATTTAGATGATTATTCTAAAGATTTAAAAGATGTTATAAATAGGGCTGTAAAAAACGATGTTCAATATTTTATTGTTCCTGGTTTAGATCAGAAAACGAACGAAAAAGCCATTGAATTAGCCCTTCAAAACCCTGAAATCAAAGTCGCTGTGGGGATTCATCCGTCTTATGTGACTAATGAAGATCCTTTCACTATTGAAAAATATTTAAAACTTCCTCAAGTCGTGGCTGTGGGTGAAATTGGTATTGATTTATATCATGAACAAAAAACCTTGCCATTACAACAACAAACTTTACAAATTCAAGTTAAATTAGCGATTAAATATGATTTACCCATCATTTTGCACGCTCGTTCTTCTTTTGAAGAAATATATGAAATATTGTTACCTTATAAAAACAAAATTAGAGGCGTTTTCCATTCTTTAGTAACTGATTTGGAAGCAGCCCAAAGAGCGATCGATTTAGGTTTTTACGTAGGCATTGGTGGGATTGTGACATATGAAAAAGCTTTGAAAGTTCATATTTTAGCGAAACAACTCCCTTTAGACAAAATCTTATTAGAAACTGATTCGCCTTTTTTAACTCCTTCTCCGGGGAAAAAAATCTCACAGAAACGAACCCGCTTTGGTGAAATTAGTAGCCGAAAAAATAGCTAGTTTAAGAAACATTACTTTAGAAGAAGTAGCTGAACAAACTACTCAAAACGTTAAAAAACTGTTTTTACCTCATCTTTAATTCATTCTCTTAACAACTTGATAATTGTTAGCAAGAAAGGTTTGTTTGTTATGAAATTTACTAAATCAGAATCAAATCAAATGATTAATTTAGAACAAAATTCTGAAGCATGGCATAAACATAGAAGCAACTATATTAACGCTTCAGAAGTTGCTGCTATTATGGGGTTAAATCCGTTTGAAACTAAACAAGCGCTTTTTAAAAGAAAACTTTTTAAAGAAAAGATCGAAGACAATAATGCTATGCGTCATGGCAGACGTTTAGAACCAGAAGCGAGAAATTTTTTTAACGAAGTTAACAATATGGAATTCGTCCCTGCTGTGTTTATTAAAGATTTTATGTCTGCTTCTTTAGATGGTTGGCATCAAGAATCTAACAGCATTTTAGAAATTAAATGTCCTATTTCTTATAATAGTCCTTCTTGGAGCAAGTTTTTGTTAAATAACGAAATACCTATGTATTATTATGCTCAAGTGCAAGCCCAACTCTTTTGTTCTGATACAGAAAAAGCTTTTTTCTTAGTGTATCAAACGTTTCAGAGTAGCAAGGTTAAGGAAATCCACAGAGACCCTAAATTTATTGAAGAAATGTATCAAAAAGCACATGTTTTTTATAATCTTTTAAACGAAGCTAAAGAAACTTTAGATAAGTTAAAAGAAAAATGATTGTTTTTGATTGATTTGTTCTTTAGAAAAGAGGATCAAATAAATTATTGGTCATATGTTAAAATAAGGTTAAAAATGTTTAGCCAATTAATCCATCAATTGGTTTTTTTGGCATAAAATTTATATAAATCCTCATTAGAAGGTTTTTTTAACAATAAACTTGCTTTTTACAATTATCTTTGTGAGTTTTTTAATCTTTAACAAATTTAACCTTATAAATTATTAAATAGATAATATAAGCGAAAATATTTATTCTATAAAATAATAAATATAATTGAGTGTTTTTCAAACTGAATAAATCTTTATTATAAGTGATTGGTTGGTACAATAAATTTAAAAATTTTTATTTTTTTGAGAATGGGGTGTTTCATCTGTTAATGCTTTCCACTAAATTTAAAGTTTCATTATACAAAAAAACACTAAAACTAAAGTTGTCATCACTATATTGATAATAGCTGATTTAACTACTTTTTGCATTAAAATTTCGCTTTTATTTTTATCGTTGCTCATTTTTGCCTCTTTCATATTAAATTCAATAATAGATATAACTTTATTAAATGGCAAAAATTATACCATAAATTTATCAAGAAATGCTTTATAAAAAAGTTTCTTCGGTATAAAATGAAGTCCTTTAGGATAATACGAAAAAAATACCTTGTATCAATTCTAAACAAGTTGTCAAACGATAAATTATTGAATTTTGCTATAATAAAAAAGAACCAATAAAAGGGTTCTTTTTTATCTTTTAGTGTCCAATTAAAATTATACTTTGGTATCCTGATTCTTGTTGGTTTGCGCCTGTTCCTTTATCCTTGCCATTTGTTGCTTCTACGTTATTACCTTCTTGAGAGGTGTAAGGCGCGTCTGGCGTTTGTGTCGTTGTTGGAGCCGTACTTGAGGAAGTATTTTCATCCTTATTATCTTTGCTAAAATATTTAGCCGTACAAATAATGCCAACTATTAGCACAACAACCAACAGAAATATTCCTACTAAAGTTTATTATTTTTTTATTTTTCCGAACAACTTCTTTATAATTCATTTCTTTTTAACCTTTCTTAATTTGGGAAATCATTTTTCATAATTTAACTTTTTAAATTGTGAAAAATTATTATACACAAAAAAACAAGGGTATGTGGAAAAAATGAAATTTTATTCTTTTAATTTGTTTTTCAAAAAAATCTTCTATTTTGATCCTCTTTATAAAATTTCCTATCGTTTACTATTTTTTTCTATTATTTTTATATCCGCTTCATGATTCTTGTTTTTTCGCGAATAAAAAGGCACAAAAAAAGGACCTTACCGTTCATAAGGCCTAAGAACAAGATAAAACAATAAATAAAAAAAAGACTATTAGCGAATAATAGTTTTTTTTAATAATTAATGATTTGTAAAGAACTCAAATAAATTAAGCTCTTTCAACTTTTAATTTTTTTAATGCGCGGGCAGAAACATAAATTTTTTTAACTTTGCCTTTTTCATCAATAATACGAATTTTTTGCAAATTAGCTTTCCACGTTCTTCTAGAAGCGTTCATTGCGTGACTACGTTTATTTCCGAAAACAGTTGTTTTCCCTGTGTAATAACATTTGCTCATTATGTAGGATACCTTTCTTTCTTAAAAAAAACATTATATAAAACATTTCTGATTAATAATAAAAAAATCATATTTCTATCGTAAAAAATGTTTCTCAATTACTTTTATTATAACAAAATATCAACTAAATTAACATTTTATTTTTCTTTTACAAAAAAAGAAGTCTTTTTTGTGATAAATATTTATTTTACTTCTTTATTTTAAAAATGTCATGCATATTTTGGATAACATAATTTGACCAAAAGCTTAATAAAATTAAAACAATAAAAAAAGATAAAAATAAAATAGAATCAAAACGATCTAATAGACCGCCGTGACCGGGAAAAAGATTGCTGAAATCTTTAATTTTATAGTCTCTTTTAAATTTAGAAGCGATTAAATCGCCTATTTGAGCAATAATAGAATTAATAATAGTGAAAAACACTAAAAAAATAACTGCTTGATAACCGTTTAAAGAACTGCTATAAAATAAAACAGCTAACAAAGTAGTCGCCACTATGGCGCCTAAAAAACCTTCCCAAGTTTTTTTGGGACTCACGCTAGGAAATAAAAACCTTTTGCCATATAAATTACCAATAAAATAAGCGAAGCTATCGCTAGCAATAGTGATGAAAAACAAGTACAAAAACCATTTGTAGCTTATTAATATTAAACTTAAAAAAGAAGCACTAAAAACACTAATATAAGCAAAAATTAACAATACATGAGTTAAATGTTGAGTATGAAAAGAAGAGTTAAAAAGAAAATATAGAAATAAAGCGAAAGCTAAACCGAATAAACTAAATAAAGTATATTCAGAAAAGTTTGATAAACAACTGATTAAATGCGTTTGTTCTTGGGAATCAATAATACGTTTACTCTTAAAAGAACCAACAATAACCGCTAATAAAGACAAAAAAAGAAAAATACTTAATAAACTAATGATGATCATGTGCCTTTTGGAATATTTTGTATTTTGATGATTCACTTTTAACATTTCTATAGAAGAATGGAACACAAAAAGAAGCACTGTTCCTAAACTAATATAAGCAAAAGAATTTATTCCCTTGTTATGATCGATGCAAAGAAAAAAACCAAAAAAAGATAAAGCGGCTAAAAACATCCCTAATCCGATATAAATTTTTTTAGATGACATATTTTTATTGTCTCTTTTTAAATTTTTAATAATTCTTTATTTTTTTTAACAGTTTCTGTTTCTAAAAGTTTAATAAAATGATTATTTAAGTCTTGAATTTGTTTTAATAAAGCGTTTTCTTCATCTTCCGCTAATTTTAATTTTTTAACTTTATCATTGCCGGAACGACGTAAATTTCTTACTATAACTTTAGTTTGTTCAGAAATTTTTTCTACTTCTTTAGTTAAAAGTTTTCTTTTTTCTTCTGTAGGTTGAGGGAAAACTAATTTAATCGAAACACCATCTGTTTGTGGAGTAATTCCTAAATCAGAAGCTAATAAAGCTTTTTTAATATTAGGTACTAAAGTAGCGTCAAAAGGTTTAATATGAATTTGACTTCCTTCTACGATAGAAATCATACTAATATGCTTTAAAACCGTTTCTGCGCCGTAATAATTAATAGTGATTTTATCTAATATTTTCGGGTTAGCTACCCCGGTTCTAATGTTGCAAAATTGCGTCAACATTGAGTCTTTAGAATTATTCATTTTTTGTTTTAAATCTGTTAAAATTTCTTGTGCCATTTCGTACATTTTATTTTTCCTCCTTAGAAGTGATTATAGTCCCTATTTTTTCTTTTAAAATTATTTTTTGGATATTACCTTTGGTGTTCATATCAAAAACAAAAATATCAATACCATTTTCCCAACATAAAGAAATGGCTGTTATATCCATCACATCTAACCTTTGAGCGATAACATTTTTATGTTCTATTTTTTTAATTAAAACAGCGTCATTATGTTTTTTAGGATCTTTATTATAAACACCCTCAATACCGTTTTTAGCCATTAAAATAACGTCTATATTTAATTCAGCTGCTCTTAAAGCAGCAGCGGTATCGGTGGAAAAGTAAGGAGAACCAACCCCAGCGCCTAAAATAACTACACGACCTTTTTCTAAATGGCGTAGTGCTTTACCTTTGATGTAAGGTTCAGCCACAGCAATAACATGAAAAGCCGTCATAACCCTAGTTGGAATGTCTAAATTGACTAAAGCATCTTGTAAAGCTAAAGAGTTGATAATAGTGCCTAACATTCCCATATAGTCTGATTGACTACGTTCCATACCTAATTCTTGACCAATATGACCGCGCCAGATATTTCCCGCACCAACAATAATAACTATTTGTAAACCTAAGTCTTTAATTTCTTTAATTTCTTCAGCAATTTTTTTAACTTTTTGTGGGTTAATGTTAAAATCGTCTCCTTTTAAGGCTTCCCCGCTCAATTTTAAAAGAATTCTTTTAAACATTTTATTCCCCTTTGCTGCTTTTTATTTTTTATTATAGTTAGAAAATGAATAAATATTAGTTTATTGCTCGTTTTTTTTTGCTGTTTCACCTACTTCAAAGCGGTAATAAGCGATAACGTTAGTTTGATTAGCTTGTAAAAATTCTTTTACTTTTTGGTCAGTATCGTTGTAAAAAGGTTGTTCTAATAAACAAATTTCTTCTAAAACTTTATTTAAACGATCGCTAGCGATTTTATCTAATAAACCACTCGGTAAATTTTGCTTCGCTTTTTCGTTAATAGTTTTTTCTAAAAAAAGTTGTTTTTTTGTTTGAATAAAATTAGGGTCAACCGCTTCTTTACTTAAAAATTTCGGGTTAAAACCAGCTACATGGATAGGAATATGTGTTTGCGCTTCTTCGTTTTGTTTGTCAAAATGCACTAAAGCGGAAATTCTTCCTCCTTGATGTTTGTAAAGTCCAAAACTTTCGTTATCTTTTTTATAAACAGTTTGAATTCTTTTTAAAACGATTTGTTCTTTAATAATAGCCGCTTTATCTAAAATAATGTTTTTAACTCTTTGTCCGTTCCAATGATAATTTAAAAAGTCTTCCACAGTTTTAACGGATGCATCAGCATCTAATAAACTATTTTTCAGTTGTTCTAGTAATGTGATAAAGTGTTCGTTTTTAGCAACAAAATCAGTTTCTGAGTTAAGTTCAAATAAAACAGCTTTATTACCTTTAAAAGCGACATTAGTTAAACCTTCGGCTGAAACTTTATCTTTTTTTTTGTTAGCTGTAATCATGCCTTTTTCTTTTAAATAAGCTACAGCTTTGTCCACATCGCCTTGAGTATGTTCTAAAGCTTGTTTACAATTCATCATTCCTGATTGAGTTTTTTTTCTTAATTCTTTAATCATTTCTAGTGTGATTTTCATTTTCGTTCTCCAAATTTTTATTAAGTTTTTCTTTCTTTTGTATTAAGAAATACAAGTAAAATTGTTTTTTTTAGTAAAAAAGATGTTTATTTAGAAACATCTTTTTTACTAATTGATTATAAAAAATATTTTGTCTGTTAAAAGTTGTAATTAATTAGTAGAAACTTTTTCTTTTTCTACATTTTGATCGTTATTTTGAGTTTTTTCTACATCAACAGTTTCCGGTGTTGATTCAGATGGTTTTTCGCCAGATTCATCAGTTGTTTCTTCAACAGGCGCTTCTTGGTTAGAACCGCTACCTTCAATAGCTGCATCAGCGATGATAGAAGTAATTAATTTTACCCCTTTGATAGCATCATTATTAGCAGGAATGATGTAATCTACTGAATCAGGATCACAGTTACTATCTACGATTCCAAAAATTTTAATACCTAATTTTCTCGCCTCAGCGATAGCTATAGTATCTTTTTGCACATCAACGATATAAATAGCTTGTGGCAATTGAGACATGTTTTTAATTCCGCCTAAAAACTTTTCCAACTTATCTCTTTGTTTTTTTAAGGTAGCTACTTCTTTTTTAGAAAGTAATTTCCATACGCCATCTTCTTCTTGTTTGTATAACTCTTTTAAATAATTAATTCTTGTTAAAATAGTTTGGAAATTAGTGAAAGTACCGCCTAACCATCTTTGGTTAATATAATATTGATTAGCTCTTTGCGCTTCTTGTTTAATAATGTGTTGGGTTTGTTTTTTAGTTCCTAAGAATAAAACTTTCCCTCCTTCTTCCGCTATTTGTACAAGCTTTTTGTATGAATGTTCAACAGCTTCCAATGTTTTTTTCAAATCGATAATGTGAATTCTATTTCTAACAATAGGAACCCCATCGTTGGAAGAAAATAAATATGGTTTCATTTTGTAATGACATTTTTTAGCCGCGTGACCAAAATGAATTCCTGATTCTAACAATTGTTTTATTGTAACAACACCCATGATTCTGAGTACTCCTTTTTAAATTTACTTATTTTGAAGAATGAGATGTAAAATTTTTTTCACATGAATAACGTTTTTAATTTAATAAATTTAAGAAATTAAATTATAATTTATTATTATTCATAATTTTTTGATTTTAACTTAAATATTTTAACATATTATTTTAATATATTTTTATTTTTTATCATTAATTATGTTGGTTTTCTTTAACTTTTTTTCATTAGTACTACCGAAGCCACTTTTTCTCGTTTTCTTGGTTTTAGCATGATCATCATCAGTTACGTAAAAATCTTGAAAAAGACCTTGAGCGATTCTTTCGTGTTTTTCTATTATCACCGTTTGATCGGAAAAATTATATAAAGGGATAAAAATATGTCCTTCGTTTTTTTCATTATTATAATAATCGCTATCAATGACGCCTACGTTATTAGCCAACATTAAACCTTTTTTTAAAGGTAAAGAAGATCTCACATAAATTAATAATACTTGATGATTAGGAAAAGAAGCTTTAACGCCAGTAGGAACTAAAACGACTTGTTGGGAAGGAATTTCCATATTTTCCGCAGCCTCTAAGTCATAACCGGCACTATAATTGGTTTGTCTTTGAGGTAAATTAATTTGTTGATTTTGAAAAGCGCTTACTACTTCGAAAACACATTTTTTCTTATTATTCATTTGATAATTCTCCTTTTTTATGTGGTTTTTTCTTTTTTTATAATTATTTCGGGGGTGATTAGAAATAAATTTATTTTTTAACACATTATTGGATACAAAAGTATAAGTTTGAGTAGTTTTTAAACTATTATGACCTAATAATTCTTGCACTACTCTTAAATCAGCGCCATTATTGAGTAAAATAGTGGCAAACGCGTGTCTTAACATATGCGGATAAAGCTTGATTTTATTTGCTGTTTTTAATGATAATTCGTTTAAAATCATTCTTATCCCTCTTTCGGTTAAAGGAGTTCCTTTATAATTAACCAATAAAAAATCATGTTTTAAAGTTTTATTGGTCATCATTTTATTCCTAATATTGGCAATATAATGTTTTAGCATAGATAATAAAGATTCATGAACAGGCAAATAACGGACTTTTCTCCCTTTACCATAAATTAAAAGTTGGGTGTTAGAAAAATAAATATCCTCTATTTTGAGCTTAATTAACTCACTCACTCTTAACCCACAACTATAAAGTAAATCTAGGATTAAATAATTTCTATAATCAAGTTCTTTTGATAAATCAATAGAATCTAATAAAGTTTGAATATCTTCTTCAGAAATTATTTTAGGTAGTTTTTTGGGAATTTTTTTAATAGGTATCGCTTTGAAAATGTTATTGATAAAACCATGTCTTTCTATTAAAAAATTATAAAAAGTCCTTAAAACCGATATTTTCCTCATAATACTGATGTTTTTGAGTTTTTGTGAAGAAAGATAACTCACAAAAGAACGAGCGTGTTTTTCCTGGGAAAGACTTTCTCTCTCAAAAGATATCTTTTTAGACGTCAAAAAGGTTTTAAAATCTTTCACATCATGAATATAATTTTTAATCGTTAAAGGGGAATAATTACGTTCAATAGTTAAAAACGCTTCAAATTTTTTGATTAATTGTAAAATGATAAGAACCTACTATTTTTAAAATTTTTTCACCTTATATAGCTGGATAATGTTATGATGCTGATTCCTTCTGATGTTATTTCTTGGTTTGCTTTTTTCTTTTTTTTTTTTCGGTTGAATAACTTCTAAATAAAAAACAATCAACAAAAAACCTAATAGCAGAAATGCAATAATAGTACCAGGGTGCATCATACAATTCCATATGCTAGCAAAACGTATAACTACGATGACTTTTGATAAAGCGTTGTTATAATCAATATTTTCCTCAAAATCAAAGGTTTCTTCGTTATTGGTGCCTCGAGTAGTTAATTTTTTATTTTCTTTGTCGTTGCTAACTACTCGGTGTACGACAAAAGGAATCTTTTTTAACGGTCCTTCTTGAAATTCTGTCTCAACAAAAAAAACTATATCATCGCCTTTTTTGTCTTTATCTGTAGCTTTTAAATTAAAACAATCTTTTTCCGTTAAATTTTGCACAATGATAATATCGTTTTTATTAATTTCAGACCGCATGCTTTCACTATTGATCCAATACATATTTAAAAATAAAAATTTAGAAGCTTTTTTGGGGTAAAAATAATTTAAAATGTTCAACAAAATTAAGTATAATAATAAACTTATCGTTAAATAATAAAAAACATTCGTTAAAATCATAAAAAGTAATTTGACAAATGAGATATTTTTATTAAAAAGTTTTATAATCATACTTTTTTACCCTTATAATTTATAGTTATTCCAAAACATTAATTATATATTAAAAATTTTATAATATATCTTTTAATCGTTCGCACTTATAATTATAAAACATTTAATATATTTTAAATAATTTCTTATAATCTTATTATAAAGGATTTCTGTTTTTTATTTTTGGAAATAATTATTTTTTTATGATTTATCAGTGTTTTTTTAACTCTTATAAAGGGGATAATAGGTTTAATTCGCTTGTTAAATAGTCTTTTTTGGACTCTTTGTGAAACTAAAAAAAATACCTTTTAAAAGATTATTTTACCAAAATAAAATTTTTCAGGATTAAAAATTTTAAAGCATCTCCAAAGATAACCTAATCTCTTTAAAAAATTTTTATAAGCGTTAATAAAGTTTTTCTTTTTTATCATTTTCAGATAAAAATAAAAAGGGGAAAGGGTAAAATATTATTGGATAATTGTTTTATATAATTATTATTCAAAAAGAAAGGTTTTATCAACTCACATCAAATAACAATTCCTCAAGATTATATTTTAATAAATTCATCATTATCAAAACATTATTGATTTTATGCCTGAGTGTTTTATTTTTTTTTCATCCCCAAAAAACATTCTCTTTTAGGGGAGCGCCAATTTCTAGAGCACTTTTTACAATGAACAAGATTAGATCATCTTTCTCTAAAATTAAAAAAACCAAATTTATTCCCAAAAATAGACGCACAAGAAGAACTAAACCTTTTTTATTTTCTAAACAAGAAACTGCAGAAATGATGTTAAATATCCACGATATTATTCCTGATATAGACCATTTATTAACAGAAATGGTCTTGGATTTTTCGGAAGAAGTAGTATCCGTCGTGTCTCTTGTATTTCAAGAGGTCAAACAAAACTGGCAAAAATTTATAATTAGTATTCCGACGGACAATTATCAAGAATATTTAGAAAGGATCGTCTTTCCTTTATATCGTCTCCATAATGCGGTTATTTTTCACCTTGTTATGTCACCTCAAAAAGTAAGAGAGCGCATTTTACCTACTTATAATGCTTTTTTAGCTAAAAATCAAAATTTATTTTTGCCAGTTTCTGTACCCCAAATCACAGATGTTTATCTAAATCCTCTAGATAACGTCGCTTTTAAAATGCAAGAATATTTAAACCAACGTCAATTCATAGTCCCTAATTTTAAAATAAACACCGCTAAACCTTCTTATAATGCCAACATTTTAAACATGGAAAAAACGATTCCTTCTGTTTATCCTGATGTTTTAGGGGTTTATCTGCATAAGACTTTTTCTCCCTTAGAAACTGAGGAAATAGATATAGAAAATTTATCTTTAGAAAATTCTATACAAGAAATCGTAGTTTTCCGATCCGCCGCCTTTAAAGAAAGTGCTTTCTCTTGGAAGAAAGATATTATCAACCATACAATAGAAAAAAAGCTTTTATTACGTTATTTAGAACATTTTGTTAAATCAGAGGTTCTACCTGCTGATGGTATTTTGTTATATGGCCAACGTACTGATGATAAGCAACAATTAGTGGAATTGATAGCGAAACAATTAAAAATACCTTTTTATTATGTTTCGGTTGATGCTTTATTTTTAAGTTTTCAACAGAAGAAAGATGATTCTGATTTAAACCAATTAGCTAGTCTTATTCCTTCTGAACGTTCTATTTTGTTCGTTGATAAAATGGATCTTTTTCCACCTGAAGAACCTTTTATGACCCGTTTATTGACTGTTTTAAAAAAAATGCAAAAAACACGTTCTTTTTTAATTATTGGCAACGTGAATCAAGTCAAAAAGATGCAAAAACCTTTGTTTCCTACATGTGAGAAACTTTTCGCCATTGACATACCTTTTAATTTATGGAATTTAGGCGAAAGATATAAATTTATCAAAATAAAGGGTAAAAAAGTTTTAGAGGATGATTTAACTTTAATGCGTTATATCGCCGATAATACTGCAGATTGGGAGCACCAAGATTTAGAACATCTTTTAGACTTATTGTCTGTTTCTAACCAACAAATGTCGGAAAGAAAAGTTACTTTAGAAAAAATCCAAGAAAGCATGCATTTCCTGAAACTGACTTGTCTTCATCCGGAATTATCTTGGTCAATATATCAAAAAAATATATTATTTCATCAAGCCGGTCATATTCTGGTCGAAATGGTTTTTAATTCTCCTCTAGGCGGTTCATCAAACAAAGAGGCAGAAAAACAACCTCCAGAGGTGCCGAAAGTTTGTCATAATTGTTTAACTGTGTTAAATTCAGAAAAAGGAGGAAAAAATGTTGTTTGGCAAACGGATAATTTAATTCACCAAATTTTTTATTCTTTAAGCGGTACTATGGCAGAACAAACACTATTAGATAACAAATATCAAAGTTTCCATGCTTCTGAAGATTTGCGGAAAGTACAACGATTAATAAAAGACTTGCAAAAACATCAAAAACCTGAATATAAGCGCTTTTTAGCTCAAATAACTCCCCAAGAGGAAGATAAAGAGAAGTATTTAGGGATTATAAATTTTTTTCAAGAACAAAGTAAAATTTTAATCCAAGCCAATAAGCCTCTTTTAGAAGAAATTATCCATGATTTAGAAAATGATCAACCTTTTGAAAGAGAAGAAACAATCCCTCTGGTGTTGCCGCCTTCTTTGCAAGAAAATAACCTTTTCGAGGTTAATAAATTAGAGACCATAATTCATCCATCAAAGAAAATAGATCCTCAACCGAACCTTTCCTTAGTTTCTGAAACAAAAGAAAAAAACATCTCTTCTTATCAAATCGTGGTTTGGACTATGGCTGCTTTAATCCCTCTTTTAACCCCTTACCTTCTTAAAAAAATTTTTAAAGCTTAAATAATGTTTTTTCTTTCGTTAATTAAACGACGAAAAAAGAACCTTTTGCATAATTTAGAACTCTTTTTCAACTTTTGAGCTAACCCAAAACATCTGCTTTTATTATGTTATAATTTTATTCAAAAAGGTGAAATGTGAATATCTTTAAAATACAATTTATTAGTTTTTTAAAATTATTGAAATATACGCATTTAAAAGAAATTTTAGAACAAAAGCAAAAACAAACTTTTGTTTGGGGAATAAGAATTGGACTTTTTACTTTCTGCAGAAGAGAAAAACAGCCCAATTATTAAAAAATTAAAACAACAAATTATTCCGCGTGGAAATGCAGGTGGTTATAATTTAATGATGCCCGAAAAAGAGACTCTTTTTTCTTCTAAAAACAGGATGTTGGTGCAAATTACAACTTTTTTAGGTGGTAGAGCGGCTGAAGAATTAATGTTTAACGATATATCTGACGAAACTTATAGCGATTTCAAATATGCTACCAAAATAGCGGCTCAAATGGCCACTAAATTAGGAATGTCTGATTTAGGACCTGTGCAAGATTCCGTTTTTTCGGATAAACAAGCTGTTGATGTAGAAATTAAAAAAATAGTGAATGAATCGTTAGAAAAAGCGCGTCAAATTATTGTTGAAAATAAGTCTTTATTAGAACAAATAGCTCATGAATTATTAAAAAAAGAAACCATTAACAAAGAAGGCTTGGAAAATTTACTATAATGAAACAACTTACAAACGTTTTTGCATTATAGTAAAAATGATTTTTTTCTAGGAATGAAGATTTATCTGTTATTCAATAAGGCTTTTTAAGATTTTTCCCATTTTAAATCGTTAAAAAACCATCATCAACAATTTTTATCATTAAAGATTAAAAGAGTTTAAAAAACCACAAAAATATATTTTAAAAAAATTAACAAAATATTTTCATCAGTTTTGCTTTAAAAAAGTCGATAACGAGAGATAAATAATTAGTTCCCCTTTTAATTATGTTATAATTAAAAGGGGTTTTTTCATTATTTTTTAAATATATTTTAAAAAATATTTTATAATTTATAAGAATTGCACAGGTATGGATTATAAAGCGATTAATTATAATCATTTCCAAAAGTTTTCTATAAATATTATAGATCGACGAATCATAAAAAACATTTTATAAATTTAAAACCAAAACTAATTATTATCACTAATAAACATATTAATTGTAAAAAAGGATTAAAATAATGATAGATCACAAAATTATAGATGGTATTTTATTTAAAAAAATGGTAATTAATGGCGCTATTAATTTAAAAAATAATTATCAAAAAATAAACAATTTAAATGTTTTTCCTGTTCCAGATGGAGATACAGGGACTAATATGCAAATGACTATGGTAGAAGGAATAGAAAAACTAAAACTTGTTGACGATCCCTCTATCGTGAAAATGTCTAAAGTTTTATCTGACGCTTTATTGATTAGTTCCAAAGGAAATTCGGGAGTTATTTTATCTCAGTTTTTTTCAGGCATTTCCGAACAAATTAACGTTTTTCAAAAAGATACGATTGATATTTCACAATTTATCGACTCTTTTGTGAATGGTTATAAAAAAGCTTATGAAGCGGTTATGGAACCGGTTGAAGGCACTATTTTAACTGTTTTACGTGAATCTATCCAAGCGACTCATAAGAAAAAGAGTTTTAAAGTTTTAAAAGATGTTTTAAAATATATGATTAAACATGCTAAAATTTCTTTAAACAAAACAACCGATTTGCTACCTGTTTTAAAAAAATTTAATGTTGTTGATAGTGGTGGAGTTGGTTTTGTTTGTATTTTAGAAGGTATGTTAAAAATATTAGAAAACGATGAATTAATGTTGGAAACAGATGATTCATTCAACGAAGGTGCTCATTTTTTTGATAATATCGAACATGTTGTAGAAGAAAATCTAAAATACATGTATTGTACAGAATATATCGTTCAATTAAGGCCTGAAAGTGGTTTTATTTTAGAAACTAAAAGAAAAGAATTATTAGAAATTGGCGATTCTTTGATTTTATTAAAAAATAATAATTTAGTTAAAATACATATTCATACTAATATGCCTGGCGATGTTTTAACTAATTTATTACAGTACGGAACTTTAAAAAGATGTAAAGTTGATAACATGAAAGAACAAAATGAAAACGTTGTTAAACAAAAAAACTCTGATAACGCTTCTCAATTGAGTTATTCTTTAATATCGGTTGTTTCTAACAAAGAAATCAAAAATATTTTTTCGGATATGAATGTTAATTATATCATTGATAAATCCTATAAATCTAATAAAATAGTTTCTTCTGAAGAATTTAGCAAAATTTTTAAACAATTAAAACCTTCTCATGTTATAGTTTTAACTAACGGTAAAGAGAATAAATTAGCGGCACAAAAAGCTTTAAAAGCTTATCCTGATTTAAAGGTGAATTTAGTAGAAACACAAAACATAGCTGAAAGTTACAGCGCGCTTTTGTCTTTTGATGAAACAGCTTCTTTAAAAGATAATTTAGCTAATATGCAACAAAACATTAAAGAAAATAAAATTGGCGAAGTAGTTCATTTAAAAAAATCTAATCGATTTCCTACAGATTCATTAAATATTAATGAAGAACATTTTGTGGAAATATTAGAATCTTTAAAAAATAATAAAGATAATTATTTAGCCATTTTAGAAGAAAAAATTCTTTATAATCATTTGGATTTAAACACATTAACACAATATTTATTAGAAAAAATGGTTAATTCAGACAATAAATTTTTAACTATTTTTTATGATTATAAAAAAGTTTCTCAAGAACATTTAGACCAAATAGAAGGTTTTTTAACAGATAAATATCCTTTTTTAGAAGTTGAAAAAATAGAAAATGACGACACAATGCGCCCTTATATGTTTATTTTAGAATAAAAAATAATAAATTAATTTTTATTATTTTTTTGTGTGGATATGGCGGAACGGTATACGCGCATGTTTGAGGGACATGTGAGAAATTTTCTCGTGTGAGTTCGAATCTCATTATCCACACCATAACAAAAAAATACAACAAAAATTGCTTTTATTGAAGGTTCGGCCGAGTAAATGAGTTATTTTTGATAAATAATTCATTTTTTTATGTTTTTTTAATATAATAAATGATACACTATAATTAGTAATAAAATGTTAATTTAGATTATATATAATATTTCTTGTTAAGTGGTTATTTTATATAATCACTTTTTTAATTTTATTCCTATTTACAAAGGAAAATATTTCAGAAAAGGAGGGTTTTTTTTGAAAAATAAAGAATTTTTAAATAATATAGATCAATTATCGCAAGAATACGAAATAACTCGTGAACAGACTATTCAATCTTTTGAAAAGAGTTTAGTTTCTGGTTGTAAAAAAAATTACCAAGTTAAAAGTTGTCGTACAGAAATTACTCCAGAATATGATGAAATTTTTTTATATAAACAATATTTAGTAATTGATCCTAACGACGAAGAAACGCTAAACGCTAACGAATATAGTTGCCTTGATTTAGAGGAGGCGCAAAAATTAAAAGAAGACGCACAAGTAGGAGATATTATCGAAATTGAAGTTGATCCGAAAGATTTTAATTTTTATGCTAGCAAAGATTTTAAAAATAAATTTAACGAAGAATTGATCAAACAAAAAAGAGAAACCATTTATAATTTTTTTAAAAATTATGAAAACAAATTAATCAGCGGTAAAGTAATAGCGGAAAGCGATCATTTCTACACTTTAGAATTAGAAAAAGAAATAAATACTTTATTATCTAAAAAAGAAACCCTTCTTAATGATAATTTTCATATTGGCGAAAGAATTTTAGTTTTTGTCGCAGAAGTTCAAAATACTACTAAAATGCCTAAAGTTTTTGTTAGTAGAGTCCATGTTAATTTTGTTGTTGAATTATTAAAAGAATTTGTTCCAGAAGTGCAAGAGGACATCATTAAAATTATGGGAATAGCGCGTATACCATCAGACAGAATTAAAATAGGCTTAATTTCTACTGATCCTAAAGTAGACCCTATTGGTTCTTGCATCGGCGAAGGCGGAAGTAGAATAAAAAGTGTGGTTAACATTTTAAAGGGCGAAAAGATTGATTTATTTCAATGGAGTTCTGATCCGATAGAATTGATAACTAACTCTCTTCAACCGGCTCAAATTCTTAAAATCACCGCTATTAACGAAAAAAATAAAACAGCGTCTGTTGTGGTTGCTGACGATCAAATCTCTTTAGTAATTGGTAAATTAGGCAAAAACGTTAAATTAGCCGCTCAGGTGACTAAATGGAATATTAACATTCAAACCTTATCCCAACAAGAAAAAGTAGAATGATTTCATCATTATGGTGAAAAAAGCATTCTTACCTAAAGATATTTTAAGAACTTGCATCGCTAGTCGTCAAAAAAAACCCAAAAAAGAGTTAATTCGTGTAGCGATTTCCAACCAAGGTGTTATTTCTCTTGATTTGGAACAAAAACTAACCGGAAGAGGTGCTTATTTTATTTTAAATAATGAAAATCTTTTGTTAATTCAACAAAAAAAACTTTTAGACAAAAAATTAAAATCTTTTGTTGATGAAAAGATTTATAAACAACTTTGGGATTTGTTAAATTGATAAGAGAAGAAAAATACTATTTAAAGGAGAACAGAAAAATATGAATTTAGAAAAAAATCCAAAAGAAGAAAAAGCGACTGATAACGAAACTATTGGAGTAACAAGTTATGTTTTCAATCCTAAACACACAGTTCAAGATTTAGCTAAACACTTACAAGTTTCTAATATTTTTTTAATTAAAAAAATATTGCAAATGGGTGTTACAACTAATATTAATCAAACCTTAGATCGAGAAACTATTGAACTTTTGGGATTAGAATTAAACCTTAAAATCATTTATTCTCCTCAAGTTGATTCAGATCAAAAAAAAGGTAAAGCTAAAAAAGAGAACACTAAATTGACTAAAAGGGCTCCTATTGTGACTATTATGGGACATGTGGACCATGGCAAAACAACTTTATTAGACTCTATCAGACAAACTCGTGTAGTAGACCAAGAATTTGGGGGGATTACTCAACATATCGGAGCTTATGAAATTAGTTATAATGATAATAAAATAACTTTTATCGATAGTCCGGGTCATGAAGCTTTTTCACAAATGCGTTCTAGAGGGGCTAAAATCACTGATATTTGTGTTTTAGTGGTAGCTTGCGATGACGGAGTCAAACCGCAAACTATTGAATCTGTAGAACATGCAAAAGCGGCTAATGTGGATATTATTGTTGTTATTAATAAAATCGATAAATTGAACAATAAAAAAGAAAACATTATGACTGAATTATCTAATTATGGCTTATTACCTGAAGAATGGGGCGGCAATACTCCTTATATTGAAATGTCGGCTCTTAAAAAACAAGGTTTAAACAACTTATTAGAAATGATTTTGTTAATGAGTGATATTAAAAACATTCAAACTGATTTAACAAAAAAAGCCGAAGGAACGATTTTAGAAGCTAGTTTGATCAAAAATAAAGGTCCTTTAGCTACTTTAATTCTTACTAACGGAATTTTAAAAATCGGTGATGTGGTTGTTGCCGGTGAAACTTATGGTAAAATACGCTCTATAGAAGATGATTTAAAGAAAAGTCTTAAACAAGCAGTTCCTTCGCAACCAGTAGTAGTTTCTGGTTTAAAACAAGTGCCTCAAGCTGGCGATCATTTTATGTTAGTTCAGAATGAAAAAGTCGCGAAACGCATGGCAGACGAAAGGCAACATTTAGCGAAAGAAAAAAAATACGCTCTTTTAGATGAAATGGCAACTTACAATGATAATATTTTTGAATTAGAAGATGAAAACGAAACTAAAACTTTAAACATCATTTTAAAAACTGATACTCAAGGAAGTATTGAAGCGATTCAAAAAGCTTTAGGGCAAATGTCTACCGAAGAAGTAAAAATTAATTTTATTAAAACTTCTGTAGGGATGGTAACTATTAATGATATCAATTTAGCTAAAACTTTTGAAGCTTTATTAATCAATTTCAATACTCCTTTAAATAATGATTTGCTTAAGTTTGCTCAAGATTCTAAAGTAGAAATTAAAACTTATCAAATTCTTTATAAAATGATGGAAGATATTGAAATTGATTTGAAAAAATTAATAAAACCTGTTTTTGAAGAAAAAATGATGGGTCAAGCTGAAGTTAGAAAAATATTTTATATTAGTTCTATTGGCTATGTCGCGGGTTGTTATGTTACTAGTGGAACTATTTTTAACAATTCTTTAGCGAAAGTGATCCGTAATAAGGAAGTGATTTACGAAGGCAAAATAATTTCTTTAAAACATTTAAAAAATAATATCAATAGCGCCAAACAAGGCCATGAATGTGGTATTGTTTTAGATAATTTCAACACTTTTCAAGTTGATGATATAATAGAATCCTCTAAAATGGAGAAAGTAGTGTAACTAATATGAGTATTACAAATGAAAGAACAGCGAATTTAATTCACAAAGAAATAGTTTTTATAATTAATCAAATAGTTAGAAACGATCAAATAGGGTATATCAATGTCACTGATGTTGATTTAACTAAAGATTTATCTTTTAGTAATATTTATTATACTCTTTTAAAAGATGACGAAGAAACTGTGGCTTTAGCGGCTGAAGCTTTAGAAGAACATAAAAAAGAAATTCGCATGGAATTAGCTAAAAAAATCAGAAATATTAAAAAAATTCCTAATTTAATTTTTAAATATGATCAATCTTTAGTTTATGGCAAACATATTGATAAACTTTTAGAAGACATAAATAAATAAAAAAGATAAATATTTATTATTTATCTTTTTTTATTATATATTATCTGTATATAAAAAGAATAAAAGAGGTTCAGGATGTTTGCGGAAATTATTATAGATGTAGAAAGCGCTTCGTTAAATCAATGTTTTGATTATGTTATACCTTCAGAATTAGAACCTTTAGTGAAAAAAGGTATGAGAGCTATTGTGTCCTTTGGTAAGCAAAATACACACCGTTTAGGTTATATTGTTAATATTAAATCCACTAGTAAATTCGCGAAAAAACCCATTATTGAATTATTGGATAAAACTCCTTTTTTCGATGAAGAAATGTTTTTATTGGCTGATGAAATTTTAAAAATTCCTTTTACGCTTAAATCTTCTGTTTATAGAACTATTTTCCCGAAAAGCCTTTTAGTCCCTTATGTTACAAAAATAATTGTTCTTCAAGAAGAATTAATTCCTTCTGAAATTAAAACTTATTTAGAGAAAAATAAATGGCTTTTAAAGGTAGAAAAAGAATCTTTAAACAAGGAGTTACAAAAATTAAAAAACCAAAAAATCATTGATATTATCACTATGACTAAAGATGATTTAAAAGAATTATCTTACGAAAATATGATGAAAAAAACTGTTCGTAAAAAAAAATCCTTTATTATAGAGGAAAACAAAAATGTTTTAGAAGAAATAGTTAATAAAGAAATTGTTTTAACTTCTCAACAACAAGCTGTTTTTGATAAAATCGATTTATTTCGTCATCAAACTTATTTATTATATTATGACAATGATTTAGATAAGACTCACCTTTATTTAAAATTAATAGAACAAAATTTAGCCAACCAAAAACAAATCCTTCTTTTGGTGCCGGAAATTATTTTAATTAAACAATTGGTGGCTCAAATTAAAACTTTTTTTCCTCATTTGCTGATATCCGTTTTAAATGGAGAAATGAGTCATTTAGAAAATTTCAAACAAAATCAAGCCATTAAAGAACAAAAAATTAATTTAGTGATTGGCACTAGGATGGCGGTTTTTTCACCTCTTAATAATTTAGGAACTATCATTATTGACCAAGAACATGACGAATCTTTATTAGAAAAAGAAAAAATACCCAATTATGATTCTAAAGAATTGGCTCATATCAGAAGTCTTTACCACAATATCCCTTTAATTTTAAGCAGTCCTACTCCTTCTTTAGAAAGTTATTATCGTTTTAAAAAGAAACAATATGAATTGTTAGTTTTAAAATTAAATGATAAAGCTAAAACGATGAAACTAATTGATATGAGGGAAGAATTGAAAAAAGGGAATTTATCACCTTTATCTACAGAATTAACTCAAACTTTAGAACAAAATATTGAAAATGATCGTAAAAATATTTTATTTATTAATTCGAAAGGTTTTTCTCCTTTTGTTTTGTGTCGTTTTTGTAGTTATGTTCCTAAATGTGTTAAATGTCAACAAAGTTTAACTTTTTTCGTTCTAAAAAAGTTTTAAAATGTAGTTTTTGCGGATATAGTGAAAAATTTACTCCTAAATGTCCGTCTTGTGCAGAAATAGCTATGAAAAAAGTTAGTTTAGGTATTGAATATGTGGAAGATTTTTTACAAGATAAATTTCCACACAGTAAAATAGTGAGAATGGATTCAGAAACTATTACTAATGTCAAAAAATATGAAAAAATATTAAACAATTTTAAAAAAGATAAAATAGATATTTTATTAGGAACTCAAATTATCGCTAAAAATTTCAATTTTTCTAATGTCGCTTTAGTGGGTGTCATTATGGCAGATATCTTATTAAATATTCCTCATTTTAAAGCTTCAGAAAAAACCTTTCAATTATTAACTCATATAGCCAAACACGCTCAAGAAAAACAAGTTATGGTACAAAGTTACGATACTCAACATTACGCTATTACGAGTGCTGTGAACTATAATATCAATTATTTTTTAAAAACCAATTTACAAGAAAGAAATACTTCCCAAAATCCGCCTTTCATTTTTGTTAGTAAAATAATGATAGCTCATAGGTTTATTAATAATGTCTTAAATATCGCTCATAATTTAAAAACAATTTTAGAAAACAATGTTTATCATAAAATAAAAGTTTTAGGTCCTTCTATTCCTTTAATTCCTAAAAAAAACAACTTATATCGCGTTTTATTAACGATCAAATATAACGATTGGCCTTTAAATTTAGATTTTATTATTCAAAATCATTTACAAAAAGATGCTTTATTGTTGTTCGATCGTTTTGCTAATATTATTTAATTATCGTCAATAAAAAAAGACCCTTTTATGGTTCTTTTGTTGTATATTTTTAGAAGAATAAGGTTTGATGTTATTTTACACTTTTGACTGTTCCATCTTTGATGCAATAAGTAGTTTTGATTTCTGTACCTATTAAAAAGTTATATTCTGTTATGGAGTAGATGGAAACATTGGAATTATAAGATATGTATTTTGTTGGTTTCTCTGTTTGAGGATTGTAGAAAAAATTCCGAACTTATCGATTCTTTGCAATAATAAGTTGTTTTTTCATAGTTTCTTGTGTTAACATCGTAATTGAAAACTGCAAAAATTAACCCTTTATAAAAATCTACAGTTTTAAAATGCTTCCCTTTTTCAGGATTATAAACTTTCACATTGTCTATTGTTTTGTCATCATCTTTATATTCAGTAATAGTGTTTAAACGATTGGATTCGTCATAACCTTTAATTTCTTTGCGACCTAAAATACCTACAGCTTCAACAACTTGGTGTGGCGTTGGAATGTATTTGGGATCTGCGGACTCTTGTTTGTTATCGTTTTTTTTGATTTTTTATTTCGATTTTGGATGTTCTCTGGAATAAGTTTGTCTTTAAATCGATCAGCTGTGAAACCTCCTCCTAAAACACTGATTAATAATAATACTATTATTATTAAAGTTTGTGAATTTTTATTCTTTTGTTAGGGATAAAAATTATTATTTGGAATCATATTTTTTCACGCTTTTTTTCAATAGTTTAGCGGTTTTTTATTTTTTTCATAAAAAAAAGACCCTCATATTTTGAGAGTCTTGAGGGTTATTTTTAAAAAAATACTTAATTAGGACTTTTTCAGTAATGAGGAAATAAAACACATATTCAAAAATTAACTTATATGTTTTCTTTGGAATAATATTCCCAAATATTTGCTGGTTTAATAACATTTAAATATCAAACAGATTCGATATAAGAACATTTAAAATGCATTTCTGAATATGTTTTATCAACCAATTGACTATCAGATGCACTTCCGCATTTATTCATAATATAATCAATTACTTCAATATGTTTTGGTTGTAATTTATTATGATCTCCGCTTTCAATAGGATTATCTACAATTTGATTGTAATAATTCTTTTTTAAAATTAAATAATTAGCAATATCAAAAATATGGATGTTTTGTTATCATCTTTCATTTATCTTTGCCTCTTTTTTCTATTATTATAGGAAATTTATTAACTTTTGGCAATATTGTGAACTTTTATTTGGGTTTTATTATGTTAAAGTTATAAAATATATCTATTTAGTTTCATTTTACTCTTTATAAAAAA